>JALWJZ010000062.1 GCA_026996855.1 Anaerolineales bacterium | reverse complement strand
GGCGACGGCAAACCCGACGCCTGGGATTCCAACCCCGATGACCTGGAGGTTAAGGCCGACACCTGGGACACCGACGGCGACGGCAAGGCCGACGCCTGGGACAAGGACAACGACGGCAAACCCGATGTCTGGGACCGAGACCAGAACGGCCAGGTGGACGTCTGGGACAAGGACGGCGACGGTAAGCCCGATGCCTGGGACACCAACGACAACGGCCAGCCCGACGCCTGGGACAAGGACGGTGACGGCAAACCCGATGCCTGGGACACCAAAGGCGACGGCCGGGTGGACGCCTGGGACAAGGACGGCGACGGTAAGCCCGACCAGTGGGATACCAGCGGCAACGGCCAAGTGGACGCCTGGGACAAGAACGGCGACGGCAAGCCCGATGTGTGGGACAAGACCGGCGAAGGTAAGCCCGATGCCTGGGATACCAACGGCGACGGCCAGCCCGACCAGTGGGATAAGGACGGCGACGGCGTTGCCGAGACCAAGGACCTGGACGGTGACGGCAAGCCCGACATCGGCGATACCAACGGCGACGGTAAAGTAGACGTCTGGGACACGGACGGCGACGGCAAGCCCGACCAGTGGGATACCAACTTCGACGGCCGCAAGGACGCCTGGGACACCGACGGCAACGGCAAACCCGACCGTTGGGACCGGGATTTCAACGGCCGGCCCGACGCCTGGGACACCAACGGTGACGGCAAGCCCGACCAGTGGGACACCGACTTCGACGGCCACAAAGACACCTGGGACACCGACGGTGACGGCAAGGCCGACGCCTGGGATAAAGACGGCGACGGCAAGCCCGAGCAGTGGGACAAGGACGGCAACGGCAAGGTGGATGCCTGGGACCGGGACGGTGACGGCAAACCCGACGCCTGGGACACCAAAGGTGACGGCAAACCCGACGCCTGGGACGATGACAACGACGGCAAGCCCGACCAGTGGGACACCGACGGCGACGGCGACGAGGACGCCTGGGATAGCAACGGCGATGGCAAAGCCGATGTCTGGGACACCGACGGCGATGGCCTGCGCGACGCCTGGGACAAGGACGGCAACGGCCAACCCGATGCCTGGGACACCAACGGCGACACGCGAGTGGACGCCTGGGACATCTTCGGCAGGGGCAAACCCAACGCCTGGGATACCAACGGCGACAGGCAACCCGACGCCTGGGACCGGGATGGCGACGGCAAGGTGGATTCCTGGGACACGGACAACGACGGCTACCCCGATCGATACGATAGCGACGGCGACGGCAAACCGGATACCAGCGTGCCTCCGGCCAACCTGTGCACCACCCCGGACCTGACCTGCCAGCAGACCGGAAGCGGGCCGTATCCCTGGGTGTGTCCGGGTCGGGGTACCTTCCAGCAATGCACGTGGGATAAGAACCTGTGCCGCTACCGGTGCATAGGCAACCCCACGCCCACGCCGCCGCCTTCCCAACCCCAACTGCCCGACTGGTGGTGCGAAGAGTTCCCTGACGACCCGGCCTGCACGCCGTGAAGGAGACAAAGGGCCCTGTAACCACCTCCAAGGTGGTGCAGGGCCCTTTCCTACGAAAACAAGGACGGTAAGGAGGGGAACCCCTCGCCTCCTTTGGGAATCGAACCAGAAGGCCCACAATAAGGAAACTCCGACGAGGCCGGGTCCTCGCCGGGATGAGGAAAAGAGACCTTTGAAGCACCGTACACCTCTTGACGTTCCCCTGACGCAGTCTTTGTAGGATGGAAACAAGCATCCCAAAATTCGGAGGGCAATCATGGATTGGTGGCGTTTTCATTCTCGTTGGTGGTTGTGGCTTACTCTGTTGACGGCATTGATGCTGGCCTGTAAGGGGATGTCCCTTGGTCAAGGGTCGGTCCCCCAAGTGCAAGAAGGGCCGTCTCCCGCTCCGGGAGTGCCCTCGAGTTCCTCAGCCTCTCCGACAACGCCCTCGCAAGAAAACGCGGAATCCAAACCGCAAATCATCGAAGGCTCCTTGGTGGTGTATTACGGGGACAGAGGTTGTCGGCCCAATTTCTGGAACCTCCATCTGGCTGCGGCCCTGCCCAAAACCGCCACGGAAATGTTGCTGACGTATCGTCTGGAAGCCGAAGACGGGAGCCTGCTCAATCAGGGTATCGTTCCCCTGGAAGAAATCAGCGACCAGGTCTTCCTCCTGGAAGCCAATCTGGATGACCTGGTGGGGAGCCTCGCAAAAAGCCGGACGGCCAGGTTCAGGTACGCTTTTGTCGCCAGACACGACGACGGTACCACCACCCGTCAACCGGTGGGCGAGAGATGGTTCCTGCTTCTTGTCGAACCCTGTACCCAGGAAGTTGCCCAAACCCAGGCGCAGCCCCCCGGAGGCTCCTCGGGTGGTACCAGCAGTGGCTCGACGGGCGGCAGCACTGGCTCCTCTGGAGGTGCCAGCGGCGGCGCGGCGGGTGGCTCCACAGGCGGCAACACCGGCTCTTCCGGGACCGGCAGCGGTTCGGCGGGCGGCTCTACAGGCAGCAGCGCCGGTTCGAGTTCCCCCTCCCTTGGCCTGCAGTGCATCTTCCTGAATTACGGCGTCGTGTGCAATCTCCCCAAAGGTGCAACCACTTCCCCCTGGACCACTTTGCCATCGACGTTCCCCGGCACGGTCATCCCCGGGGCTTCCGGTGGGACGGCAAGTGGCGGAGGCACCCAGCGCGGCGCGCAAGGGAATGCCCAAGGAAACACCCAACCCATGTGGCAATGCGCCCTGGCCCCGAAAGGGCTGCAATGCGCTCCCGTCACGCCCTCGCCCCAGGCCGCACCACCCCCTTCGACCGCGGATTTGCGGGAAATCAAAGTGTTCGGTGGGGGAACCGGGGATCCCACCCTCGTGAGCGGTGGGGCGTCGGGAGGCGGCCCGGGTGCGCGGTCTCGTTCTAACGAGCCGGCCTACCTGTGCTTCCCCCATGTGGGTTGCATGGGCCTGATCGATGGCATCTGCCAGCCCGGAACTCTGGCCGACCCCGATTGCGGCATCTTCCCCGGCGCGGATGAAGAGCCGGGCTTCATGACCCTCAAACTCTGCCTTGGGCCCCAGAAGCCCACGCCACCTCCCCGTCAGTGGCGGCCCAAGAAGCGGGACATCGCCCAACTCCAGGCCTCCCTGTACAAGGCAACCAAGGTCAAGGTCTCCCGCACGTATGACCTCAACGGCGACGGCAGGATTGACGCTTGGGACGTGAACAACGACGGCATCCTGGATGCCCGGGACACCAACGGCGACGGCAGGCCTGACCAATGGCTGGCCAAGAAGTCCTGGGATACCAACGGCGACGGCAAGCCCGACGCCTGGGACTTCAACGGCGATGGCAAGCCCGATGCCTGGGACCGCGACCGGAACGGCGCGCCCGACTTCTGGGACACGGATTTGGACGGCCAACCCGATGCCGGTGACTACGACGGCGATGGTCGCCTGGACGCCTGGAACTACCAGAACGGCAGTTGGGGCGTCGCGGACACGGACCGCGACGGCAAACCCGATACCTGGGTCGGCCTGGGGGCCTACAACGAAGCCTGGGACACCGACAAGAACGGCTTCCCCGACAAGTTTTCCTTCACCTACCAGAGGGAAGAAAACGGACGCCTGGTCACCAAGAAGGGCACGGCCTGGGACCTGAACGGCGATACCATCCCCGACGCGTGGGACTTCAACGGCGACGGCAAGCCCGATGCCTGGGACAGGAACGGCGACGGGTTCCCCAACGCCTTCGATACCAACGGCGATGGCAAAATCGACGCCTGGCGCTTCGCACCCTGGAACGATTACCGCCGCAAGGACGTGGCCCAGAAAGGCCCCCTGGGACGGTACCACAACCTCTTCTCTGGTCAGTATGCCCAGCCCACGGCCTGGGATACCGACGGCGACGGCTATCCCGACAAATTCGCCAACGGCGGCCGGGATACCGACGGGAATGGTTACCCCGACGAATGGGACAGCAACGGCGACGGCAAGACCGACATGCTGGACCTCAACGGCGATGGTGTGGCCGATACCCTGGTGGGCAACTGGCCCAGGCGGGAGAACAAGCGCTCCGTGTTCGATGTGAACCATGACGGCCTCGCCGACATCTTCCTCCCCAACAACACCCCGCCGCCCACCATGCGGGGGGCCGACCCCGGCACCCAGACCAAACCCGCGGACCGGGACAAGGACGGCAAGTACGACTGGGACCGCAACCTGGACGGCAAGCCCGACGTATGGGACACCGACGGCGACGGCTACCCCGACACCTGGGACATGAACTTCGACGGCAGGCCCGACGCCTGGGACAAGGACGACGACCTCTACCCAGAGATGCGCGATACCAACGGCGACGGCAAGCCCGATGCCAGGGACATCAACCTGGATGGCGACCTGGATGCCTGGGACACCAACGGCGACGGCCGGATAGACGCCTTTGACCTGAACTACGATGGCAAGCCCGATTGCTGGAGCACCAAGGGCGACCTGAAGTGCGAAGAATGGGACCGCAACGGCGACGGCAAGGTGGACGCCTGGGACACCGACGGCGACGGCCGACCCGACCAGTTCGACACCGACTGCGACGGCAAGCCCGATGTGGGCGGCTCCAGCAGCCCCTTGAGCCAGGCCTGCCAGCCGGACGACTCCTGCACCTACGACGCGGAGCGAGGGGCCTACCCGTGGGCCTGTCCTGGTCGAGGTGTGTTCCAGCAGTGTGTGTGGGACGAAAGCCAATGCCGCTATCGCTGCACAGGCAACCCCACGCCTACGTCATCGGCTCCGCAGACGTGTCAGCCCGAGGACTATTGCTCCTACGATCCCCCCTTGTGGTACTGCGGGGATGGCGATTCCTTCGAGTCGTGCACCTACGACGGCTGTGTATGGACGTGTGAGTGACGCAAAAAGGGCGGTGCCACCGGCACCGCCCTTTTTGCAACGCAGCAAGAGCCGCGATGCTTCCCCGAGGGGCCAGGGCTAACCGTGCCCCGCTGTTTCCGGCTCCCGAAAGCCCCGTCGGTACAGCCGGGCGTACAGTCCCCCCAGCGCCAGCAGTTCCCGGTGGGTGCCCCGTTCCACGATGCGACCCCGGTCCACCACGAAAATCTGGTCCGCGTTCACGATGGTGGAAAGGCGATGGGCAATGACGAACGCGGTGCGGCCCTGCAAGAGTCGCTCCAGGGCCTGCTGGATGACGCGTTCCGTGTGAACGTCGATGCTGGAAGTGGCCTCGTCCAGGATGAGAATGCGGGGGTCGGCCAGGAGAGCACGGGCAAAGGCGATGAGTTGTCGTTGGCCCACGGAAAGGAGGACGCCTTCCTCGCCTACCGGCGTGTCGTACCCGTGGCGTAAACGCATGATGAAGTCATGGGCACCCACCGCACGGGCTGCGGCCTCCACCTCTTCGTCGGTTGCTTCGGGTCGGCCAAAGCGGATGTTCTCCCGAATGGAGCCGGAGAACAGGAAGGGGTCCTGAAGCACGATGCCCATCTGCCGACGCAGGCTATCCTGGGTCACGGTGCGCAAGTCGTGGCCGTCCACCAGTACCCGGCCCCGGGTGGGGTCGTGAAACCGGGCCAGGAGTTTGATGATGGTGGTCTTGCCCGCGCCCGTTTCGCCCACCAGGGCTACGGTTTCCCCCGGCTTCACCAGAAAATCCACGTCCGCCAGGATGGGCGTATCCGGGTCGTCCGGGTAATGGAACCAGACGTGCTCGAAGCGTACTTCGCCCCGAAGGGGTGGCAGAGGCGTCGCGTCGGGCGCGTCCTGTACTTCGGGCGGGGTGTCCAGCAACTGGAAAACCCGTTCCCCCGCGGCCATGGCCGAGAGAAACTGGTCGTAGCGCTCGCTCAGGGAACGGATGGGTTCGAAGAGACGGTCGATGTAGAGGACGAAGGCCACTAACATACCCGCGGTGAGGGTTTCCCCCAAGACGGCCAAGCCGCCGAAATACACCACGATGACCGTGGCCAGGGTGTTGAGGAAATCCACGCCGGGGAAGAACAGGGCCGCGGAGCGGGCCGCCTGCAACCCCGTGGTCAGGGCCTCGGCGTTGGGGCCTTCCCGGAAGCGGCGGTCGTTTTCCTCTTCCCGGGCGAAAGCCTGAATGACCCGCACGCCCTGGACCGTTTCCGCCAACACCGCGTTCACCCAACCGATGGCCACGCGCACCTTCCGATAGTTCTCCCGGGCCACCCGGCGGAAGCGGGACGACGCCCAGGCCAGGAGGGGAAGCACGCTCAGGGTTAGCAGGGTGAGGCGTAGGCTCATACGGGCCATGACGTACAGCGCGCCGAACAGGGTGAACACATCCCGGGCCACGGCCAGAATGGCGAAACTCAAGAAGCGGCGCAGTACGCTCACGTCGTTCACCACTCGGGAAAGGATGCGGCCCGTGCCGTACTGGTGGAAGAAACTGAGGGAGAGGTTTTGCAAATGGATGAACAGGCGCTGGCGTAAATCGTAGATAATGGCCGTGCCCACCCGGGCCATGAGGTTCACCCGCAGGAAGATGAAGAGCCACTGCAACGAAGCCACCACCAGGTAGAGGAGGACGGCCTGGCGCAGCACGGGGAGGGAACCCGCGGCCATGCCTTCGTCCAGGGCCATTTTCACCAGGTAGGGCGAGATGACCCGGGTACCTGCCGCTCCCAACATGAAGAACAACGAAGCGGTGAAAGGCAGGGCATAGGGGCGGAGCAACCCCAAAAGCCGACGCAATACGCGAGGATCGTACTTGGGTTGGAATGGCCCCGTCATGCTGGCTGCATCTCCGGTTGCAACTGCATTTCGTACATCTCCCGGTACAGGCCCGGTTGCCGCAGAAGTTCCTCGTGGGTGCCCATTTGCACGATGCGCCCCTGGTCCATCACCAGGATGAGGTCGGCCCGCTTCACCGTGGCCACCCGCTGGGCGATGATGAACGTGGTGCGGCCTTCCATGAGGCGGAAGAGGGCTTCCAGGATGAGGTGCTCGGTTTCCGTGTCCACACTGGAAGTGGCATCGTCCAGGATGAGGATGCGGGGGTTCACCAGCAAGGCCCGGGCAATGGCGATGCGCTGGCGCTGGCCACCGGAAAGGGTCACTCCCCGCTCGCCCACCACGGTGTCGTAGCCCTGGGGGAGGCGCAGGATGAAGTCGTGCGCCTGGGCGGCTTTGGCCGCGGCCACGATTTCCGCTTCGGTGGCGTCGGGTCTGCCAAAGGCGATGTTTTCCCGAATGGTGGTGGAAAAGAGCAACGACGTTTGCAGCACCATGCCGATTTGCCGGCGCAGGGTGGGCAGGTCCAGGGTGCGCAGGTCGTGGCCGTCCACCAGCACCCGGCCCCGGGTGGGGTCGTAGAACCGGGGCAGCAGGCTGACCAGGGTGGTCTTCCCGCTCCCTGTGGGGCCGACGATGGCCACCACCGTGTTGGGCGGAACCTCCAGGTGGACATCGTGCAGTGCGTATCGGTCCTCGTTGGGATAGCGGAAGAACACGTGCTCGAAGGTCACCCGTCCTTGGATGGGCTTCAGGCGCAAGGCATCGGGCGGGGATTGGATTTCCGGTTGGGTGTCCAGGATTTCGAAAATCCGTTTGGCCCCGGCTGCGGCCTCCCCCGTCAGGTTCACCAGCCAGACCAGTTGCCGGGCCGGCATCCCCAAGAGCACGAAGTAACTGTTGAAGGCCACCACTTCGCCCAGGGTGGTCTCGCCCCGGAGCACCATTCGACCGCCGAACCACAAGATGAGCACCGTGCCCAGGGCCACCAACCAGAAGGTGGTGGGCATCACCCGCGCCCATTGGGTGATGATGGTGAGCCGGGCATCGTAGAGTTCCCGGTTGCTGGCTTCGAAGCGCTCGATTTCCTGGGTTTCTCGGGCGAAGGCCCGTACCACGGCCGCGCCCACCACGTTCTCCTGCACCCGAGTGGTGACTTTCCCCATGCTCTGGTCCACCCGGTAGAACATTTGCGTGGCCTTGTGCCCGAACTGCACGGCCATGAGCACCAGGGGAATCAAAGGGAGGGAGGCCACCAGGGCCAGCCGGGGGTTGGCCGCGAACATGACCCCCATGACGGCCACGAACATGAGGGCCATTTGCAAGATTTCCACCAGCCCACCGTTCAGGAAATGGGTGATGGAGCGCACATCCTCGATGGTGCGGCTGATGAGTTGACCGCTGGGGGTGCGGTCGTGGAAGCCAATGGAAAGGCGTTGCAAATGGGCGTACAACCGATTGCGCAGGTCGTAGGTGACCCGCTGGGCCACCCAGGCGGTGAGGTAACGGCGGGCGAAGAGCATCCCGGCCCGGGCCACGCCAATGCCCAGAATGAGCAAAGCCGCCTGGAGTAAATAGGCCCGGTCCTTGCGGGCCAACCCCACGTCAATGACCTGCTGAATGATGCGGGGAATCCACAGGTTGGCGGCGGTCAGGGCCAGCAGGCTCAGGGCGGCCAGGAAAACCTGACGTCGGTACGGCCGCACAAAGGGTATCAGGCGAAGCAAAGCGCGCATGGTACCTCGTCCGGACAAACGGTCATGAGGGAAATCCATCGCCCTTCACTCATTATAGGGTCTTGCGCAGCCAGGGCTGACCAGAGGATTGATGCGGGTCAATGTCGCGTTTTTTGTAGATGTGCAACGTCCCCGAAGGCGCCTTTTTGCCCATAAATCCGGAGGACAAATTCGGTAAAATTTTCACACTCTTGTCGCCAAACACCCAAAAACACGGAGGTGAAGCATGTCCACACGGGGAGCCGTTGTTGTGCTTACTTTGATCACCGCGGTGGTCCACCTGTTCGTGGGATGGCCACCGCAGGGTATCGATGCCCTCCTGTTCCTCAATGGTTTGGGTTACCTGGTGCTGCTGGCCGCGTGGTGGCGCACCCCCGCGTTCCTTTCCCGCCATTTGGTACGTTGGGTGTACATGCTGTACACCGCGGTCACCATTGTCGGCTATTTCGCGGTGTGGGGCCTGGGCGGCCTGACCGACGCCCTGGGCATGTTCACCAAGGTGGTGGAAGTGCTGCTCATCCTGGCCCTGTGGCGTGAGGGGTAAGCCGTGGAAACTTCGCCCTGGGTGCGCTACCTGCTGGCCAAGCAAAGCGTGGACGACCGCGCGCTGAACCGGCGGGTTTGGCAGGCCCTGGAAGGGCAACTCGCAGGGTTTCCACCATCGCAGCCGCTGGAGGTGTTGGAACTGGGCGCGGGCATCGGCACCATGCTGGCCCGGATGCTGCGCTGGGGTTTGCTGGCCCGCGCCCGGTACACCCTGCTGGATGCCCACCCTGCCCTGGAGGGCTTCGGCCGGCACTGGTTGCGTACCTGGTGGGAAAGACAGGGCGGTCAAGCCGTGGACCGGGGCGAAACGCTGGTACTGCACGGCCCGGGCGTGCAGGTGGAAACCCGCTGGGTGGTGGCCCGGGCCGAAGCCTTCGTTGACCAGGCTCCGCCGGCTGCTTTCGACCTGGTGGTGGCACACGCCTTTCTGGATTTGGTGGACGTGGAAGATTTCCTGCCCCGGCTCTGGCCGTTGTTGCGCCCTGGTGGGCTGGCCTATTTCACCTTGATCTTCGACGGCCTGACCCTCTTCCTGCCCGAGGCCCCGGACCTGGCCGAGGATGCACTCCTGGCGCGCTATCATGAAAGCATGAACACCCGCGGGCATGGCTCCGCCCGGTCCGGGCGGCAGGCGCTGGCCTGGGCCACCGCGTTTCCGCAAGCCCGGGTGCTGGCCGCGGGCGCGTCGGACTGGCTGGTGTTTCCTCAAAATGGGGCGTATCCGGGCGACGAGGCGTTTTTCCTGGAGTTCATCGTGGAAACGGTGTACCGTGCCTTGCGCCAGGACCCGGCGGTGGATCCAAAACTCGCAGAGGCCTGGTACCGGCATCGGCGTGCCGATGTGGAAAGCGGGCGTTTGCTTTACGCGGCGCACCAATGGGACCTGCTCCTGCAAAAACCCCTGACCATCCCTTGAGCCGACATGGATGCCCACACGCCTTCGCCTCGCTCCCAGCCCGCTCCTGGAGAAACGATGCCGCCCTCCCTGCATCGGTCCTGGGTTCTTTTGACCCTGACCGCGCTTTCGCTATGGGGTGGCATCGCCCTTTTGCTGGCCCGAAGTCTGCCCCGGGGGTGGTGGCTTCGCTGGGTTTTCGCCTCGGGGATGGCCCTGGCCCTGTGGATGGAGTGGGTGCGACGCCACCTTGGCCGCAACCGGTCCCAGATGGGTGCCCCTCCGTTTCCCCGCCTGAGCCTGGCCACCTGGGTGACCGCGGGTCGGGCCGTGCCTTTGCTGTCCGCGGTGGCGTTTCTGGTCCTGCCGCCCGAGGCGGGATGGCGGTCCTGGTGGCCTGCCGGGCTGTATCTCCTTGGTGTGGCCCTGGATTTCCTGGACGGCTTCCTGGCCCGCCGTTTGGGCCAGACGACTTTGTTGGGGCGGGACCTGGACGTGGCCCTGGACGGCGTGGGGGTGCTGGGCGGCGCGCTGCTGGCCGTGCACTGGGGCAAAGTACCCGGTTGGTACGTGCTGGTGGGTCTGGCCCGTTACCTGTACCTGGCGGTAGAAAGGTGGCGGCGTCGGCGGGGACGGCCGGTGTATCCCCTTTTTCCCAGCATGGCGCGGCGGGCCCTGGCCGGGGTGCAGATGGGCTTCCTGGCCGCGGTGCTGTGGCCCCTGTTCGGCCCGCCGGGCACTGTGGCTGCCGCGTACGTGTTCGGCCTGCCTTTCCTGGCCCATTTTCTCTGGGATGGCCTGACCATGTCCGGCCTGGTGCGCGGCCCCTTTCCTTTCACCCGTCGGGGATGGCGAACTGCCCTGTTCCTGCTTCGAGGAGGTGCGGCCCTGGGTATGGCCGGGGTGCTCTTCCCCTGGCTGGACGCATGGAGCCGACCGCTGCCCGCGCCCGCGGGCACCATAGGCCGGGGGCTTCTCCTGGGCCTGACGGTCGCGGCCGCGCTGGGGCTGGCCCTGGGCGTCATGCCCCGGACCTGGGCCGCGGTGGGCCTGGGGCTGCTGGGGCTGGCCTTGCAAACCGGCATGCCCTGGGGGGTTCCCGCCTGGGGGCTGCTTCTGGCCCTGGCCGCGGTGCTCTACCTGGGGGGCGGCAGGGCTTGCTTGTGGGAACCGGAAGAGGTGCTATGGTCTCGATGGCTTGGCGGCGCTACGGAAGGAAAACCCTCTTCCTCCTGACCTGGCTGGTCGGCCTGGCCTGGGCCGTTTGGGTGTTTCAGGACACGCCCTGGAACCAGGTGTTTCTGCGTTTGCGTCGGGCCTCGCCCTGGGCCTGGGCCGGGTGGTTGGGGCTGAACGTGGCCATCCTGGGGGTGCTCGCGCTTCGCTGGTGGTGGATGGCGCGCCTGTTCCACCCCCGGCTTTCCTTCTGGCGCATCCTGGTGTACCGGCAGGCGGCTTTCGCGGTCAACTATTTCACCCCCGGCCCCCAATTCGGCGGGGAGCCGTTGCAGGTGTACTGGTTGCATCGGGGTGAGGGGCTCCCGCTGAGCCAGGCTGCTTCGGCCCTGCTCCTGGAAAAAGCCTTCGAGGTGGGCGGCAATTTCGCTTTTCTGGTGATGGCCGGTGTGCTGGTGGGGGAATCTGCGCTGGATGGGTCCGGCAAAATCGCGTGGTGGGCCTTTGCCGCGGTGCCCGTGGGGATGGTGGCCTACGGCTGGGCCCTGGCGCGCGGGCGGCTTCCCCTTTCGGCGCTGGGCCGTCGTTGGTTTTCGGGGAAATGGCTGGCCCGCCTGGGTCGCGTGGAAGAAGCGCTCCAGCATGGTCTTCGGGTTTCGCCCGGTGCGGTGTTGGGATGGGCGGCCCTGACCGCGCTGGCCTGGCTGGGTATGGTGGCGGAATACGCGGGCCTGTGGTACCTGCTGGGCGCCCGTTGGGGGTGGATGGAGGCGCTACGGGCCCTTTTCCTGACCCGGCTGGCTTTGCTTACCCCGCTCCCCGGGGGCATGGGCGCGCTGGAGGCGGCCCAGTATGCTTCGGCGTCCTGGAGTGAACAGCCGAGCGCCCTGGCCGCGGGGGTGGCTCTGGTCATTCGCGCGCGAGATGTGCTGCTGGGGATTCTCGGGTGGGTGTTGGCTTTCCCTATGGCTCAGCGTTGGGCCTCGGTGGAACCAACCCGCGACGCAAGGTCACGGGAGGTTCGGCTTCCCCCAGCCCCCACCGCCGGGGGTCGCCACGCGCACCCGCGCCCCACGTTTCCCCATGAAGGAAATTTTGCCGGGAAGCACCACGGCTTCCCCTCGCCGGGGAAGGGAGGCCAGGGGAGGGGGTAAGTCCTCTCCCGCCGCGGGCAGGTACAGGTTTTCTCCGGGCGCGCCGGGTTCACCCCCGTACAGGCCGTAAGGCGCGTGCCGCCGACGTTCGGTGAGCAGGGTGACGGTGGCGTCGGCCAGAAGTTCCACCTCCCGCACCACGCCGTCGCCGCCCCGGTGCCGGCCCGCACCGCCGGAGCCGCGGCGGACTTCGTACCGCGTCACCCGCAGGGGGTAGGCGTATTCCAGGGCTTCCACCGGCGTATTCAGGGTATTGGTCATGTGGACCTGCACGGCGGAGAGTCCATCTCCCGTGGGCGATGCGCCCATGCCGCCGGCGATGGTTTCGTAGTAGGCAAAGCGCTCCCCGGTGCGGGGGTCCACCCCGCCGATGGTCAGGTTGTTCATGGTGCCCTGGGAAGCCGCGGGCACCACCTGGGGTAGGGCCTGGGCCAACGCACCCAGCACCGCATCCACGATGCGCTGGGAGGTTTCCACGTTGCCCGCGGCCACCGCGGCGGGGAAGCGGGCATGCACCAGGGAGCCTTCGGGCAGGGTGACCTTCACCGGGCGGAAAATGCCCGCGTTGGTGGGCACCTGGTCGTCCTGGAGCAGGCACCGGAGCACGTAGAACACCGCGGACAGGGTGACGGAACGCACCGCGTTGACCCCGCCGGTCACCTGGGGCGCGGTGCCGGTGAAGTCCACTTCCATCTGGTCGTCCTGCACCCGCACCGTGACCCGGATAGGGATGTCGTAGGCGCCGAAGCCGTCATCGTCCAGGTAATCGGTGAAGGCGTACTCGCCGTCGGGAATGCGGCGGATGAGGTCCCGCATTACCCGCTCTGCGTAGTCTTGCAGATGGCCCATGTACTCGGTCAGCGTGTCGGGGGTGTAACGGTGGGCCAGTTCCCGCAAGCGGCGGATGCCGATGCGTTGCGCGGCGATTTGCGCGGCCAGGTCGCCCAGGCGCTCCTGGGGTGTGCGGCTGTTGCGGGTGATGAGGTCCAGCACCGCGTCCTGCACCCGGCCCCGGGCCTGAATTTTCACCGGAGGAATGATGAGACCTTCCTGATAGATTTCCCGGGCCAGGGGCATGGAGCCGGGGGCCAT
Source organism: Anaerolineales bacterium (assembly GCA_026996855.1). GTDB lineage: Bacteria > Chloroflexota > Anaerolineae > Anaerolineales > DRMV01 > S139-71. The sequence continues at coordinate 1,323 of JALWJZ010000062.1, read as the reverse complement.
GCCGCCCACGTCCGCGTGGTGCGCGCGGCTGGCCACGTAGCCCAGCAAGCGGCCTTCCAGGTACACAGGGGAAACCATGGTGATGTCGGGCAGGTGGGAGCCGCCGAAGTAGGGGTCGTTGAGCACCACCATATCCCCCTCGTCCAGATGGCCGAAACGTTCCAAAGCAGCGGCCACGGAAAGAGGCATGGCCCCCAGATGCACGGGGATGTGCGCGGCCTGGGCCACCATGTCCCCCCGGGCATCGAACACCGCGCAGGAATAATCCCGCCGTTCCTTGATGTTGGGGGAATAAGCGGTCCGGCCCAGGGTGGCGCCCATCTCTTCGGCCACCGCGGCCAGCATGGATTTCATGACTTCAAGCAGAATGGGGTCCACCTGCTTCTTGCTCCTGTCGCCAGAGGGCATCCAGGTCAAATTCGGGAAGCAGGCCGTCGGTAATGACCATCACCCCTCGCTCTTGCGCCAGTTCCTGGGCCGGGGGCTGGATACCTTTCCCGGCCACACCGGGCAAGGTGCGTGTTTGCGTCACTTTGGCCCAGATTTCGGCCCGTCGCAGGGCCCGATAGACGTCTTCTTCGTAGAGGGCGCCGGAAACCTCGAAAATCAAATACACCCGCTCACCGCCCTGGCGGGCGCGGACCACCGCGTCCACCCGAATGGCATCCCGAAACTCGCTTTCGGAGATACGTCCCTCGTCCAGCGCATCCTCCAGCAAGGCTACCCACTCATGGGTTTCCAGGGCCCGAGCGCGGCGAAAGCCGTGTACGCCCACCAGCGCCGGGGCCCGCTGCTGAAAGCGCATTTCGGCCACCGCACCTACCAGGGCCGGCACGGTGCGGTCGTAACGCCAGATGATGCGGCGGAGGTCTTTGGCCAGGGCTTCGACAAAGGCCTCCAGGCGTTCAAGCCGCTCGGTGAGCTGCTCCAGGCGTTCGGCCAGGCGATCCAGGCGCCGGGTGAGGTCATCCACCCGCTGGGTCAGTTGGTCCAGGCGCTCGGTGAGGTCGTCCACCCGTTGGGTCAGTTGGTCCAGGCGCCGGGTGAGGTCGTCTACCCGTTGGGTCAATTGGTCCAGGCGTCGGGCGAGGTCGTCTACCCGCTGGGTCAGTTGGTCCAGGCGCCGGGTGAGGTCATCCACCCGTTGGGTCAGTTGGTCCAGACGCCGGGTGAGGTCGTCCACCCGTTGGGTCAGTTGGTCCACCCGCTCGGTGAGGCGCTGCAGGGCTTCTTCGGTTTTTTCCTGGCGCTGGGCCAGACGCTGTAGGGCTTCCTCGGTTTTTTCCTGGCGCTGGGCCAGACGGTTCACCCGCTCGGTGAGGC
>JALWJZ010000061.1 GCA_026996855.1 Anaerolineales bacterium | reverse complement strand
TCCTCGTGCCCCCCGGCACCCTGGTGTACGACGCAGACACCGGCGAACTCCTGGGCGACCTGACCGAGCCGGGCCACCACCAGTTCCTGGCCCGGCTCGGTCAGGTCGCCCAGGAGTTCGCCGGTGTCTGCGTCGTACACCAGGGTGCCGGGGGGCACGAGGATGCGCAAAGGGGGCGCGGATTTGCCCGTGCGGTTGTTGGGACCGCCCCGGCCGCCGTCCTGGGCTTTGAAGCGCTTTTTGTAACGGAAGTGGGCCAGGGTGTTCAGGTGAGGGTCCACGTAAAGCACCACGTCGCCCCCGCGGCCGCCGTCGCCGCCGTCGGGGCCGCCCCGGGGCACGAATTTCTCCCGGCGAAAGTGCACGATGCCGTCCCCGCCTTTGCCGGCTTCCACTTCGATGACCACTTCGTCCAGGAACTCGCTCATGGCTCCGTACCGAACAGGTGCAGGTGTTCACGGACCCACCGGACCAGCCGCGCGACACCTTCCTCAACGCTGGTTTTGGGCGACCAGCCCAACTCCCTTTGGGCTTTGCGGATGTCGCTGATGTACACCTTTTGGTCGCCGGGGCGCCAGGGGCCGTACCGCACCGGAATTTTCCGCCTTACCAGGCGCTCCAACAAGGGGCCGAACTCCTGCCAGATGGAAAGGGCCCGCTCCGGGCCGCCGCCGATGTTGTACACCTGGCCCGCGGCTACGTCCAGGTGGGCCAGGGCCGCGTCGAACGCGTCCAGCAGGTCGTCGATGTAGAGCACGTCCCGCACCTGCTTGCCGTCGCCGTAGATGGTGATGGGCCTGCCCGTGAGCGCGGCGATGACGAACCAGGCCACCCAACCCTGGTCTTCGATGCCCCACTGGCGGGGGCCGTAGATGCAACTCTGGCGGAAGACCACGGTGGGCAGGCCGTAGATGCGGTGGTAATCCCGCACGTATTGGTCGCCAGCACCTTTGGAGCAGCCGTAGGGGGAATGGAAGTCCAGGGGTTGGGTCTCGGGGACACCGTGGGGAAGGTCCGCGTAGCGGTAGCGGGTGGCCTCTTCTACCACGGCCACGTCTTCCATAGCGCCGTACACCTTGTTGGTGGAAGCGTAAAGCACGGGGGGTTTGTGCCCGGCCAGCCGCGCGGCTTCCAGCACGTTGAAGGTGCCCAGCGCGTTGACCTCGAAATCCAGCCGGGGGTGCTGCACCGAGGTAGTCACGGCCACCTGCGCGGCCAGATGCACCACCGCGTCGGCCTCCCGCACCAGCGCGGTGAGCAGCGCGGCGTCTCGCACGTCGCCCTGCACCAGGCGCACCGCGTCGCCAAAGCGGTCTTGCAGCCAGGCCACGTTGACCCGGGCGCCCCGGCGGGAGAGATTGTCGTACAGAGTGACCCGTTCACCTCGGGCCAGCAGTCGGGCCGCGTAGTTGGCCCCGATGAATCCGGCTCCACCGGTGATGAGATAGTGCTTGGTCATGGCGCGTCCTCAGAGGTAGCGGTTAGCAGATAGCCGATAGCGGTTAGCGGTCAGCCGGTAGCAGTTAGCGGATAGGCTATGGCGGATAGCCGACAGTGGTTAGTGGGGTGTCGGCCAATCTCGCCTCATGGTCTCTTCCATCAGCGCGGCCACAAAGTACGCATCGTGTCTCGCGGCCACGTCGGTGGCATCTGAACGAAATCGGCCTATGGCCGCCAGGGCGCGCTGGCGAGGGTTTCGATGTCCCCGGCGTAAAGCCCGCACCATGCGCTTCATTCTTTGCACCCATTGCTTTGCCATTTGTTGCCTCCCTTGGCCTCTCCAAACCAAATCACCTATCCCGACGATGGAGCGCGGCCCATAAACGCCGGAAGAGGTCTTCGTAGGCCTGGGCCACCCGGGCCGGGGAAAATTGCTCGCGAATGGCGTCGGGATCGCCCCGGTAGTTTTCGGGGTGGGAAAGCACCCGAATCAGGGCCCGGGCCAGGTCGTCCGCGTCGCCCACGGCCGCGATTTCCCCCATGCCCGTCATCTTCACCGGCTGGCGCACCCCGGGCAGGTTGGAAGCCACCACGGGCACGCCGTGCATCATGGCTTCGATTTGCACCAGGCCGAAGGCTTCGGTGGAGTTCAGGCTGGGAAGCACCAGCACGTCCAGGTTCTGGTAAAACGCGGACATCTGCTGCGGAGGCAGTTCCCCCAGGAAACGCCAGTGGCCCCTGGCTTCCCAGGCGCGGGCCAGGGGAAGCACCCGTTTGCGATAGGCTTCTTCCCCCAACACGTTCTCGTAAGGCCCGGCAAACCAGACCAGGGCATTGGGGAAACGCTCCAGCACCCGGGGCAGGGCCTGCAACAGCACTTCCACGCCCTTCTCCGCCGCGAGTCGGGCCGCCATGCCGATGACGGGCCGCCGACCTTCGGGGTTGAAGCGCCGGGCCAGGGCGTCCACCTCCTCCGGGGGCGCGGGGGGAAGTTCCACCGGCGGGAGGATGGTGGTGAGTTTGTGCATGTACCGCCGCAGGTAGGGGGAATGCTCCGCGTAGTCCCGGGTGTAGGTCACGATGTGGTGGGCCAGCCGGGCGGCCAGGTGGTTCATCACCTCCACGGCCCGGTTGGCCAGCAGGTTGACGAAACCCGGGGGCAGGCGCACGTCGCAATGGTAGGTGAGCACCGTGGGCCGCCGGAACAGCCGGCCCCGCAGCGCAATGCCCGCGGCGTCGAATTGGGGCAGGTGCAGATGCACCACGTCGTGGGCCAGCACCTGGCGGGTGGCCTCCAGGCCCAGGGTGGGCTGAATGACCCCCTTGCTGATGCGAAAGAGCACGGGTACCCGCACCACCCGCACGCCGTCCATCCATTCTTCCCGGGGCAGGCGGCGGTCGTAGCGGGAAGTGAGCACCGTGACCCGGTGCCCTCGCGCGGCCAACGCCCGGGCCAGCCGCTCCGCGTAAATGGTCAACCCACTGGTGTGGGGGCGGTAGTACGTCAGGGCCACGAGGATACGCATCATGCACTCCTTGCCCTCAGTCTCGCTGCCATTCGAGAATTTTCCCCTGGATGGTTTCCAAAAGCATATCGCGGAGAAAGTTGCTGGCCTCGAGAATTTCGATGCCGATGATTTCTCCCTGTTCATTCATTTCCACAGTGATGTTGGGAGAAAGTTCGAGGCTTTTGACTTCGGGTTCTTCCGAAAGGACCAGGTGTAAAATGTCTTCCTCTTCAAAGTAGCGAATCTTCCAAAACGTCTTTCGTCTCATACGTACCTCCCTGTTTTGACTCGAAAGCGAATTTGGTGCCGGGTCGTTGCATGAACGGTGACTGGAATTATCGCGTTTCCCTGAATTTCGTATGGCACAATGACCAAAACTTTGCCATGTCGTCCCACGGCAACATAGCGTCCGGTAGCCGTATCAAAATATCGCTCGGATGAGAAACGAACAATTTCGGCAATTCGATTCAAGTCAAAACCTCGTAGACGGGCTCGACACTTGAGGTATTCTGTCCATATAATTTCCAGGCGATCTGACATCGCCTTTCCTTGAGCGGTTTTTTTACATATTGCATCCGGCTACCCTTCAAAATCTTCGCCGGTGTTTTCCGAGGTTGTTTCACTGGTCGCTGTTCCTTCCCCTTCGCCCAGCAGGTCCGGCATGGTTTTCTCGATTTCCTCGGGAGATTCGCCCCGCTCCAGGCGCTCCACCACTTCCTCCAGTTCCGGCCCCAGGTCTTCCCCCATCTCCGCGCTCATGGCCCGCATCATCTGGGCCAGGGCCTTGGGGTTGCGCTCCATTTCCTCCAGGGAGCCAGGGTCGGCCAGGTCTTCCAGCCGGCTTTCGAAGGAACGGAGAAACCGCACCCGACGGATGCGGCGCTCCACCCGGGCGCTGCCGCAATAAGGACAGTGCACCGGTACTTTGCCGTATTCGGCATAAGAGAGCCGCACGTTGAAAACTCGGTTACAATCCTGGCATACGAAGGTGTACTCGGGCATGGCATCACTCCTCCCAGGAGGCATGTGCACATGGGCCATTATACCTACGCCCTTCCTTCCATGAGTGGGCTTCCCCCGCGTCATCCCCTGCTCATCGTGCTGTCGGGGCCGTCGGGCGTGGGGAAGGATTCGATTTTGCAGCGCATGAAAGAGCGGCAGGTGCCCTTCCATTACGTGGTTACGGCCACCACCCGGCCGCCCAGGCCCGGCGAGCGGCACGGCGTGGACTATTACTTCGTTTCCGAGGCCGAGTTCGCCCGGATGATCGAACAGGAAGAACTGCTGGAGTGGAGCATCGTCTACGGGGATTACAAGGGCATTCCCAAGCGCCCCATCATCGAAGCCCTGCGCCGGGGCCAGGACGTCATCATGCGTATTGACGTGCAGGGCGCGGCCAAGGTGCGGGCCCTGTGCTCCAACGCGGTGCTGATTTTCATCACCGTGGAATCGGAAGAGGCGTTGCGACGGCGCTTGCGCAAGCGCGGAACGGAAACCGACGAAGCCCTGCGCCTGCGCATGGCCATGGCCCGGGAAGAGATGAAGCGGGTCGTGGAGTTCGATTACGTGGTGGTGAACCGGGAAGGGCACCTGGACGAAGCGGTGGATACCATCCTGGCCATCGTGACCGCGGAGCACCACCGGGTGCACCATCGGGGGCCCTGCGAGGCGCTGTTGGAGGGGTAAAAAAGGCGGATGGCAACCAAATCGCTGCCATCCATATGGGTTACCCAAAACGACCGGTGATGTAGGCTTCGGTGCGGGGGTCTTTGGGGTTGGTGAAAATTTGCGCGGTGGGGCCGAATTCCACCAAAAAACCGGTACGGGTCTCGTCAGTGCTGAAGAACGCGGTGTAGTCGGACACCCGGGCCGCCTGCTGCATGTTGTGGGTTACCACGATGATGGTGTAATTTTGTGCCAAATCCCGCATCAAGTCTTCGATGCGCAAAGTGGCGATGGGGTCCAGGGCCGAGGCCGGCTCGTCCATGAGGATGATTTCGGGCTTGACCGCGATGGCCCGGGCAATGCACAACCGCTGCTGCTGCCCGCCGGAGAGGGCCAGCGCGCTTTGATGGAGTTTGTCCTTGACTTCGTCCCACAGAGCGGCCGCGCGCAGGGCTTCTTCCACGATTTCATCCAAACGGCTCTTGGGGCCTCGAAAACCGTTGATGCGCACCCCCCAGGCGATGTTTTCGTAAATGCTTTTGGGGAAGGGGTTGGGCTTCTGAAAGACCATGCCGATGCGTCGTCGCACCTCCACGGGGTCCACGTCGGGGTCGTAGATATTCTTCCCCTCGAAAATCACTTCGCCCTCGATGCGAACGTTGGGAATGAGGTCGTTCATGCGGTTGATGGAGCGCAGCACCGTACTTTTGCCGCATCCCGAAGGGCCGATGATGGCCGTGACCTTGTTCCGGGGAAAGGTCAGGTTCACATCCCGCACGGCATGGAAATGGCCGTAATACACGTTGAGGTTGCGCAGTTCTACGGCTGGGGTCTCGGTCATTCGCAAGCCTCCTCAGGGCCAGAAGGTAAAGATGGCATTGGAGTTTGGAGTCTGTGAGGCAGAAAACTTTTTGCCCTTACCCCATCTCCCGTAAAATCCGCTCCAGTTGCTCTCTGACTTGAGGCACGCGCTTGGTTACGGTTTGCCATACGAGATGGTAGTCCACCCCAAAATAAAAATGGATGAGTTCATCCCGCATGCCAGCCATTTCACGCCATGGAACCTCAGAATAACGTTGACGTATCTCTTCGGGTATATGCTTGGCCGCCTCTCCGATGATTTCCAATTTACGCAAAACCGCACTCACCGTCTTGTCGTCTTTGCAAAAGGCGTCAAAATCCATTCCATGGATAAATTCTTGAATTCTGTCCATGGCCTCAACCATATCATGCAGGTACAAGCGATAATTGCGTTTCATACCGGAATGACCTCTTTCAAGACATCTTCCCGAATCTCGGTACGTAGAGACCGCTTTGGCACCACATCAACCGGACACTGGAACACTTCCTGTAAATACAACATCAAACGAATCCAATCCAACAAGTCGGCGTCTGGAGTGAACTCAACCAGTACGTCAATATCGCTTTCCGGGTGTTCTTCCCCACGTACCCGAGAACCGAATAATCCCAATGAACGTACCTTGTAATGGGTTTGCAAGAACGGTTTTAGGTCTCTGAGTTTACGCAATAATTCCTGGCGTTCCATAATCCACTCCCAGCCATTTTGCCCCCGGAGATTTCAAAAAACATTGTACCGAATCAAACCCGGCCACGATTGTTGAAGCAGCGTTCTGAACCAGGGAATACCCCTGCACGAATGAACGAATCAGCAGCATCACACCCACCGTAAAAGCAACGCTCCTGGGAATGAACAAAGCCACATTGCATACCTGAAACCTCTGTCCAAGATTTTACGATTTCTAACCCGCGCGCCCGCGTTGCCGCGCTCGGTGGCGAATGTACACCGCGATGCCATTGGAGACGAAGAGGAGCAACAACAGCGCGAGGCTGGCCGCGGCGGCCAGGTGGCGGAAGACGGGCTGAGGGCGGGCCGACCACTGGTAAATCTGAATGGGCAACGCGGTGAATTTGGAGAAGGGGCTGACCGGGTCGAAGGTGATGAAGGTAGAAGCCCCCACCACCACCAGAGGCGCGGTCTCACCCAGCGCCCGAGAAAGGGCCAGGATGGTGCCTGTCATGATGCCTGGCAGCGCCTGCGGCAGCACATGATGCCAGATGACCTGCCATTGGGTGGCACCCAGCGCGTACGCGGCCTCCCGCAGACTCTTGGGCACCGCGCGAATGGCCTCCTGCGCGTTAATGATGACAATGGGCAGCACCAACAGGCCCAGGGTCAGGCCACCGGAAAGCACAGTACGCCCGTTGGCCGTGGTCCCCGGCGGAACCGCCCCGAAGATCGCGCCGCTGGTCAGGGGGGCCAGGGTTCGGACGAAAATGGCCAGGCCCAAAATGCCGTAGATGATGGAAGGCACCCCCGCCAGGTTGTTGATGTTCACCTGGATGATGCGGTTGTACCAGCGGTCCTTGCGCGCGTATTCTTCCAGGTAAATGGCGGCGGCCACGCCCAGAGGGAGCGCGGTTAGGGCCGCGATGCCCACCAGCCAGAAGGAGCCTAAAAGCGCGGTCCGCACCCCGGCCCGCAACGGGTTGCTGGATTGGGGCCGGGTCAGGAAATCCACGTTGAACCAGGGCATCCAACGCACTTCCGCCCGCGGGTACTTCTCCCGCACCTCGGCCAGAATGCGGTCCCAGTACAACAAGGAGGGCACCAGGGGCCAGGACGCGACCACCCTGGGCCGCAGGACCCGGTCCACCACCAGTTGGGCCAGGTCTTCGGGGGTGCGCTGTTCCAGGGGGCGTTCCCGTTCCAGGTTCCGCAGCAGGCCGGGCGGGGCATACTGCCGAAGCACTTCCACCAATCGTGCTTTAGGGGTTTCTTCCAGGGTGTCGATATCCAAGCCCAAAAGACCGGGGTATATCTTGTACTCCACCGCGGCCAGGCCGAACGCGGCGTTGATGAGGTTATAGAGCAGGGTCATGAGCACCACGATGCCCACCAGGGTGGAAGCCTGAAACAGGAACATACCCCAGCGAGCACGCCGATGGCGGACGGCCAGGTTCGAGGCGGAAGGCGATGCCGCGGCCCGCATCACAATTCCTCCCGAAATCGAGTGACCACGTGTTGGCTCAACAGGTTCAACCCCAAGGTCATGAGGAAGAGCACCAACCCCACCGCGAAGATGCTGTTGTAATCGATGGAATCGTAACTCAAATCGCCGCCGCTGATGCGTACGATGTAACCGGTCATGGTTTCCGCCGCCTTGAAGGGATTGAAGGTGAAGTTGGGGCCGGCCCCCGCGGCCAGGGCCACGATCATGGTTTCGCCGATGGCCCGAGAAATGGCCACGATGAAAGCCGCAGCCAGGCCGGAAAACGCCGCGGGCACCACCACTTGCAGCGCGGTTTCCAGTTTGGTTGCACCCAACGCGTAGGCGGCCTCGCGCAGGCTGTTGGGCACCGCGCGGAGCGCGTCCTCGCTCATGGAGGCCACCAGGGGCGTTACCAAAATGCCCACCACCAGCCCGGCCGAGGCCATGTTGTAAATCTCTACCACATCCGGCCCGAAGAGACGACGCAGCAAAGGTGTGACGAAGGTCAGGGCGAAGTACCCGTACACCACCGTGGGAATGCCGGCCAGGAGTTCCAACACGGGTTTCAGTACCCGGCTTACCCTTTCCGATGCGTACTCGCTCAGGTAAATGGCAATGCTCAGCCCCAGGGGCAGGGCCACCAGCATGGCAATGCCGCTCACAATCAAAGTAGCGTTCAGCAGGGGCAGAATGCCGAAATCGCCGGTTTGAGGCACCCAACGGGTATGGGTGAAGAATTCCCACAGCGAGACACGGCTTTCCAGGAGGATGTCCACCCCCGCGGGATGGTGGGCCGGTTGCGTCCCCCGCAAGCCCCGTTCCACCTGCAGAGTGGTGGCATCGGGCACCGCCACCACCCACATGATTTCCTTACCGATGCGAATCACCGCCCCCTCAGGAATGGAGCGGCCCGAAGCGGTGACGGGCAAAATCGTGTCCTCAGGTCCCACTTCCGCGGCCAGGGCTTTGTTGGTGTCTTCCCACAAGGGGTAGTTGAAAAACTTCCACGCTCCCTTCACCAATTCGTACACAATGCCTACGGTCACCAGAATGGAAAGGAGCCCACTCAGGAACAACACCCCCTGAATGAGGACTTCACGCCGACGGGGACGGCGCTGTAAACGGGCGGCCGAGGACGATTCTGGACGCATACCACCTTCCTCCATCCAGGGAAAGAGGCAAACTCACCCGAGGTCCTTCGTTTCGCTGGAGAAACCCCTCCGAAAAGGCTTCGTACACGAAAAAAGGTGCTTGCGCACCTTTTCCGAACCGCCCCTCAGGGCTGAGGCACTTCCAGACTCATGGCCTTCAGCCAGTTGGCCTTGGCCGCGTTCAACGCCTCCCGGCTGGGCGGGAAATAGCCCACTTCCTGCACTTCTTCGTGGACATAGGTCAGGCAGAAATTGAGAAACGCGGCCACCTGGGGTTTCTTTTGCATGATGCCCGCATCGGAATAGAGCAACAGGGGTCGGGCCAGGGGATACGCTCCGGCTTCCACGGCCTGGGCCGAAGGTTCCACCCCTTCGATGGGCACGGCCCGCAATCGTTCTCGATTGCTCAGGTAATACGCAAAGCCAAAATAGCCAATGGCATAAGGCGAACTGGCTACCCCTCGCACCAGCACGTTGTCGTCTTCGGACAGGTTGAGATGGGACGCGTTGAGCAGAGGTTCCTCGTTTTTATCGAAGACGTGTTCGACGAAGAAATCGAAGGTGCCGCTATCCGTGCCGGGGCTGAAGCGGAGAATCGGTTTGTCAGGCCATTCGGGGCGCACGTCCTGCCACGTTTGCGCGGTGGAAAAGGCCAGGGCCAGCTCTTCCAGGCTCAGGGTATCCACGAAATCGTTTTGGCGGGAAACCACCACAGCCAGGGCATCGGTGCCCACCCGGAATTCGATGGGTTCCCGTCCGATTTCCCGACAACTTTCCACTTCCGATGGTTTGATGAGCCGGGAAGCCGTTGCAATGTCCGTTTCCCCCGAAACGCAGAAGCGCTCGAAACCCGCGCCCGAGCCAATGGAATCCACGGTGATTTGCCCCTGAAAACCCTCATCCTGAAAGCGTTCGGCCATGCGCTCGGCCAGTGGGTACACGGTGGACGACCCGGCCACGATGATGGTGCCGCTGTAATCCGCGGGGTTGACCGGAGGGAGCACGATTTCACCCTTTTGAAGGATGGTCTGAGTTTCTCCAAAAAACGGTGCGCTCGTCTGGGGAAAAGGCGTCTGAATTTCCGCCAGTACGACGGGTGTGGCAACTACATACCCTTTGCAACCGGCAGCCACCAGGGCAAGGGCCATGACCAGAGGAAGAAAAGCCCGTCGAAAAATTTGGAAGTCGTTCATCCAAGGCCCTCCGGGGAAGGCGTCCAATTCCTTGGCCCTCAACGGGCAAAAGCCCACACCCAACGTTGGCCAGGCAGGAGTTTGCTCCTGACCGTACGGGATTGTAGCACCGAAAACTCCGAAAGAACAGGGAAATCCGTCCGTTGTTTTGGGGCTTGCCAAAAGCGTACAAATTTACGATAATGTCATTACCAAAAACAACGACATGCAGCCTGTTCGGTGCTGCTTTTCCAGGAGGGGTTCCCATGTTTTTCCTTTTCACGAACCACCTGCGTCGAGCAGGCGTCGGCGTAGGTCTGGCCCTGCTCTTCGGTGCGTGTTTCCTTTTCAGCCCCGGCGGAACCCAACCCGCCGCGACGGAAAGGGAGGACCTGCTGGCAACCCGGGTGGCCCTGGCCCTCACGCAAACCGCGGTGGCGGCTCCGCCTTCCCCCACGGCCACTTCGGTTCCGCTCCCCACATCCACCTCGCCACCGCCGCCGACACCGTCCCCTGTCCCGCTTTCGCCGACATCGGTGCCCACGTTTCCTCCCCCTCCCTCCGATGCCCCTTGCGGTTCGCCCCTCCCGCCGGGGTCGGCTGCGCCCACATGGGGCGATTGGGCCTCGTATCGGGGCTATCGCACGTTGGACCGGGTGCTGTCCGATACGGCATATGAAGGTTTTCTGTTGGATTACGAAAACCTGTGGGGTGGGCGGGGTTTCGCCGTTGAAGTGTACAGGGAGGTCGAACCCGGCCATCTGGTGTTCTTCGTCTTGCGCCGGGTCTGCCGCGCCGGTGACCAAACGTATTGGGAAGTCACGGATGTGTTGGTCGTACCAAAGCCGGGCCGAAATCAGGCCGTCCTGTTGACGCCGTTTCGGTACCACTTCTACACCCGCTTTTTCGAACCGGCCCGAGAATCCATGGGGTTGATGGGGGCTTTTCTGGGCATCGAATGCGCAACACCGCCTGCACCTTTCACCCTGGTGATGGTACAGGTCGATCCCGCGACTTTACCGCCCGTCATCGATGTGGACACGCGTCTGCCCGTGCAGGTTCGTCAGGCCTGGCGGCTGGACCTCGAAAGGACCCAACGTTTCCACGCCTTACCATCCTACCTCTTCGAGGCATGCGAGGTTCGTTTTGGTTGGCGCTGACCCGCAGTTGGGGCAGGTTTGACAGACCCAGGCTGTTGCCGAGGAAGGGGTCAAGGGGCATCCAGGGGAAGGGTGGTCGGATGGCGTTCGCGCCGCCCGGGTTCCAGCAGATGCACCACCTTCCAGCCGCGCGCGGTCAGGGCCTGGGCGATGAAGCGGCGATGGCAACGACGCCAGTCCTTTTCCGCGCACAAAAGGGCCATGGGCCTTTCGCGGGCCAGGGCCTCCAGGCGGGCCAGCCCTTCCCGAAAGGCTTCGGTCTCCATGTATTCGGGATAAGGCGGTTGGGTGTACCCGCCCAGGGTTTCCCCCAGCCATTCGTACCGAAGGCCCGCGGCTTCCAGCGCGGCCTGCAAGGAAGCCTTGCGGAACCAGGGCCAGCGTCGCGAGCCGGGGAAGCGACGCACGTCCACCACCCCGCGAACGCCGGCCTCCCGCAGCAGGGCGATGAGCGCTTCCAGGGAACGGTTGCCATGCCCCACGGTGAACACCACGGGAGCCGCTGTATTTCCATCCATTTCGCTGTCCTCCTCACCGAAAAGAAACCTACGGTCTTCGTCCGGGAATGCCGCGACCTTTCACCTGCCGGCGGTTTTGGAAAGGCGGGGCCAATCCCGCAGCACTTCCCGGGCCGCGTTGCGCCCGGCCGCGCCCATCACCCCACCCCCGGGGTGCGCGCCTGCGCCACCCAGGTACAGCCCCCGTACCGGCGTGCGGTAATCCGCGTAGCCCGGCACCGGACGGAAGAAGAAAAGCCTGTCCGGCGTCATGGCACCGTGGAAGATATTGCCGCCCGTCAGGCCGTACTCCTGCTCCAGGTCTTCGGGGGTGAGGATGTGCGCCTCCTCCACGATGTTCCACAAATTCGTCACGTATTCCGCCAGCACTTCTAAACAACGGGTCAAAAACCGGTCTTTGACCTGGTTCCAGGGGCCTTCCACAGGACGATAAGGCACGTACTGTACGAAGATTTGCATCAGGTGCCGTCCCGGCGGGGCCACGGTGGGGTCCACCGCGGAGGGGATGGTGAGTTCCAGCATGGGGTATTCGGGCAGGCGCCCCTGCAAAGCCTGGGCAAAGGCTTTTTCAATGTAGGCGCGAGAGGGTGAAATGTGGATGGTACCGCGGTGCTGAGGCCCCGGTTCGGTACCGGGATAGGCTTTGAAATTGGGCAATCCTTTGAGCGCCAGGTGCACCTTGGCCACCCCGGCAGGGTAGGGGATGGTCTTCACTTCCCTCAAAAAATCCTCGGGGAGATGCTCGGGAGCCACCAGTTGACGGAAGGTGATGTGGGGCGTGGCGCTGGAAAGCACCACGGGGGCTTGAAACTCCCGACCGTCGGCCAGGACCACGCCGGTGACCCGGCCCTGGCGTACCCGGATGCGCGCCACGGGCGCCCGGGTGAGGATGTGCGCGCCGTGGGACCGGGCAGCCCGGGCCAGGGCCTGGGTGAGCGCGCCCATGCCACCCTGCACATAGCCCCACACCCCGCGTCGGCCCTCGGTCTCCCCCATGACGTGGTGAAACAACACGTACGCGGTGCCCGGCATGGAAGGCGTGGCCCACGCGCCGATGACCGCATCCGTGGCCAGGGTGGTTTTCAGCGCTTCGCTGTGGAACCAACGGTCCAACAGGGCGTTGGCATCCCCCAGGAGCAAACGGGCCATATGGTACACCTGCCCGCGCAGGCCCACCACCCGACGCATCCAGGCCAACAGGAAGGGCCAGTCGCGAACCCGGGGAAGGGGAATGCGCGGGGGCGTGCGGTCCAGCCAGGGTTCCAGCACCCGGGCCAGGGTTTCCAAAAAGGCTTCGTACCGGGGGTAAGCCTCCGCATCCCGGGGGTCGAAACGGGCGATTTCCCGCAGGGTGAAGGCCCGGTCCGGTCCCAGGAAGAGATGGCCACCATCCGGCAGCGGTGTGAAGGAAGAGGGGTCTCGCAATAGCACCCGCAGCCCGTGGCGGTGCAGGTCCAGTTCTCGTACGATGGCCGGCCGCAGGAGAGAAAGGACATAGGCCAGGGTGGAGACCCGATACCCGGGGAACACTTCCTCGGTCACGACCGCGCCTCCGACCACCGGGCGACGTTCCAGCACCAGCACCCGCAGCCCGGCCCGGGCCAGATAGGCCGCGGCCACCAGCCCGTTGTGTCCGGCGCCCACTACGATGGCATCATAACGGGAGGAAAGGGAGGTCGAGGACATGCGAATTTCCTGGAATGTAGGGGGTGGGTGAAAAGGCGTTCACGGGCGTACGCACGGAGGAAATCAAGGCCGACCGGGTCTCATCCGGCGGGTGGTTCCTGCTGTGGCTCCGCGGCCAGAGCAAAAACACACGCAGGACGACCGGGACCCACCTGCACCGGTCGCACCGGCACGTCGAGCAGGTATGCCAGGGCTTCCCGGTCCAGTTGGCACAATTCGGGGAAATCCCGAGTGAGCAGGCCGTAGGGGCATCGCTCGAAGAGGATGCGCGGGCCTTCTCGGTGGGCTTCCCACCGGGGCTGATACGACCGCTCCCGGAAGAAGGCCAGGGCGTGTTCCAGACGTTTCCGCAAGGGGCCTTCATCCGGGGAAGAACCGCAGAAGAAAGGACAAAGGGCGCTTATAGGGATGCCCCGGTGACGCAAGTGTTCCAACAACGCCCGGGTGAGATGCTCCAAATGCGGAGGAAAGGCTTTATCGGTGAGGTAAAATCGTCGTGCCGGGCGACCGCGCTGGGGCGTTCCTTCCTCTCTCTCCGCAACCACCAACCCCTGAGCCAACAGCGCGCTCAAATGATGGCGAACGTTCGCGGACGTCATCCCCAGCGCCCGGGCCATTTCCCGTACGGTCGCGCCGGGGTGTTTCTTCAAATACGCCAGAAGGGCCTCGCGCGTACTCATGACGGTCGTATTATAACGCCGAAACGGAAAAACGAAAGCAAATCTTTGCAAAAACCCGGGCAGGAGAGGAGGAAAGGGATGGGCAAACGTCGCGTGCTGGTGTTGCACGGACCGAATTTGAATTTGCTGGGAAGCCGGGAGCCAGACGTCTACGGTAGGATGAGCCTCCCCGAATTGAACGAACGTTTGCGCGACCTGGCCCGGCGGCGGTGGGACTGGGAAGTGCACGCCGCGCAGTACAACACAGAAGGGGGACTGGTGTCCGCGTTGCACCAGGCTCGCGTGTGGGCCGACGGCGTGGTGCTCAACCCAGGCGGGTATACCCATACCTCGGTAGCCCTGCGGGATGCGCTGGCCGCCCTGCCCCTGCCCGTGGTCGAGGTACATCTTTCCAACGTGTACGCGCGGGAGGCTTTCCGTCATACCTCCCTGACCGCGGCCCGGTCTCTGGGCGTCATCTCCGGTTTTGGGTGGTATAGTTACCTGCTGGCGTTGTACGCCCTGGCCCACCATCTGGGTGATGAAGCCCCAGCATGAGGGGGCAACCTTTTTCGTGGGGCCTGGCTAAACCACAACTTGCCTACGTCCTCGGTGTTGAAGTTGAACAGGTGCTCGCCTTTTTCATCTTCCACAAACCGGAGGGAGGAGCGATGACCGCTACCACACCCTTGGGCGCCCTGGCTGCCGGAGACCCGCAAACCGTCCAGGCCGGAAGGGAGATGTTCCACCAGGGAGGCAACGCGGCCGATGCCCTGGTGGCTGCGGCCTTCGCCGCGCTGCTGGCCGAGCCTTTCCTCATCAACATCGGAGGAGGCGGCCTGGCGACGGTGTACGACCCTGCCACGGGCCAGGCCTGGGCCTATGACTTCATGGTGGACATGCCCTCCCGCCCGC
>JALWJZ010000060.1 GCA_026996855.1 Anaerolineales bacterium | reverse complement strand
ACCATGAGCAAGCCGAAGTTTGAGCGGACCAAGCCCCACCTGAACGTGGGCACCATTGGTCACATCGACCACGGGAAGACCACGCTGACCGCGGCGATTACCAAGTACTGCGCTCTGCAGGGGTGGGGCCAGTTCATTCCCTTCGAGCAGATCGACAAGGCGCCGGAGGAGAAGCAGCGGGGCATCACCATCAACATTTCCCACGTGGAATACGAGACGCCCAAGCGGCACTACGCCCACGTGGACATGCCGGGGCACCGGGACTACATCAAGAACATGATTACCGGGGCGGCGCAGGTGGACGGTGCCATTCTGGTGGTGGCGGCGCCGGAAGGGCCCATGCCCCAGACCCGGGAGCACGTGCTTTTGGCGCGGCAGGTGGAAGTGCCCTACATTCTGGTGTTCCTGAACAAAGTGGACATGATGGACGACCCGGAACTGCTGGAGTTGGTGGAGTTGGAAGTGCGGGAGTTGTTGAGCGAGTACGGGTATCCCGGGGATGAGGTGCCGGTGATCAAGGGGAGTGCCTTGCAGGCGCTGCAGAGCGAGAGCAAGGACCCGAATGCGCCGGAGTACCAGCCCATTGCCGAGTTGCTGCATGCCATGGACGAGTACATTCCGGAGCCGCCCCGGGAGGTGGACAAGCCCTTCATGCTGGCCATTGAGGACGTGTTCAGCATCAAGGGCCGGGGCACGGTGGTGACGGGCCGGGTGGAACGGGGCCGGATTCGGCCTGGGGACGAGGTAGAAATCATTGGGTACCGGGACAAGCCCATCAAGACGGTGGTGACGGGGGTGGAGATGTTCCACAAGATGCTGGACGAGGCCATTGCGGGCGACAACGTGGGGTTGCTGTTGCGAGGCGTGGACCGGCGGGAGATTCGCCGGGGGATGGTGGTGGCGCAACCTGGGAGCATCCAGCCGCACAAGCGGTTCCGGGCGCAGGTGTACGTGCTGCGGAAGGAGGAGGGTGGTCGGCACAAGCCCTTCTTCAGTGGGTATCGGCCCCAGTTCTACCTGCGGACGGCGGACGTGACGGGGACCATCAAGTTGCCGGAAGGGGTGGAGATGGTGATGCCGGGGGACCACGTGAACCTGGAAGTGGAGTTGATGTACCCCATTGCGTTGGAGAAGGGGCAGCGGTTCGCCATTCGGGAAGGCGGCCTGACCGTGGGCGCCGGTACCATCACCGACGTGCTGGACTAATCATCTCCTTCAGGAGGGGGTGTGCCTGAGCACACCCCCTCCTGAAGATGGCAGGAAGGAAGCAATCATGGCCAAGAAAAAAGGCGCGCGCATTCTCATCACCCTGGCCTGCACCGAGTGCAAAGAGCGCAACTACCTGACGGAAAAGAATCGCCGCAACGACCCCAGCCGTCTGGAGTTGCGCAAGTATTGCCCTCGTTGCCGTCGGCACACCTTGCATCGTGAAGTGAAGTAAGCGAGGGGATGAAAAAAGAGGGCATGGATGCCCCTTAAACGCTGAACAAAAAAGCGGCGGAAGATTTTCCGCCGCTTTTTGCTTTACACAAAGGCCCGCCGACGCTCCCGGCGCCGGGGCGGCTCTTCGGGAAGCACTTCTTTCACGACCACGAACAAATGCGGCCGACGCCGCGTTTCGCTGAAGATGAAATCCCGCAGGGCCTGCTCCAGAGCCTGTTCGGGGTCCTGAGGCCCTCGCTTGAGGACCCGACGGATGCGCTTGGCCAGGGCCTCCACCAGGGCTTCCCCGCCCTGGGGATAGGCAAAGCCCTTGGTGATGACCTCGGGTTCGCCCACCATCTGGCCCGTCGTGCGGTCCACTTCCACCCGCACCAGCACCAAGCCCCCTCGGGCCAGTTCCCGCCGTTCCTTGATGTCCTGAATGGTAGATTCGCCCACCATGGTGCCTTCCACGAACACCCAGCCGCCGGGAATCCGTTCCCCGATGCGCATCTGGCCGTCCCGGAATTCCAGCACGTACCCGTTTTCCACCACCGCGATGCGTTCCTCGTCGATGCCCAGGGAATGGGCCAGTTCCGCGTGCAGACGCAGGTGTCGCAGTTCCCCATGCACGGGCACGAAGAAACGGGGCTGCGTAAGATGAATCATGAGTTTCATCTCTTCCTGGCTGCCGTGCCCGGAAACGTGCACCCTGTGCACCGGGCTGTAGTACACGTCCGCGCCGCGGCGGATGAGGCCGTTGATGGCCCGATACACGTTCTCCGTGTTGCCCGGAATGGGATGCGCGGCGATGATGATGGCATCTCCCGGTTCCACCCGAATGGGACGTTTTGCGCCCGCAGCCAGCCGCCCCACGATGGAAGAAGGTTCACCCTGGGAGCCGGTAATCATCAGGCACACCTGATGGGGAGGAAGTTTGGCCGCCTGCTCCGCGGTGATGAGCATGTCCTCGGGGATGCGCAAATACCCCAGTTTGCGGGCCATTTTGGCGTTGGCAATCATGCTCCGGCCCACGAAGCCGATTTTCCGGCCGTGGCGCATGGCAATGTCCGTCACCTGTTGCATGCGGGAAATCAAGGAGGCAAAGGTAGCCACCAGAATGCGACCTTGGGCCTTGCGGAACACCTCTTCAATGGCCGGCTCGATGCTCCGCTCCGAAGGCGTCCAACCGGGACGGTCCGCGTTGGTGGAATCCGACAAAAGGGCCAGCACCCCCCGCTTTCCGAATTCGGCCAGTTGTCCGTAATCCGAGGGCGGGCCATAGGCCGGCGTGTGGTCGAATTTGTAATCGCCCGTGTGCACCACCAGCCCCTGGGGCGTGGTGATACCCAGGGCCACCGAATCCGGGATGGAGTGAGTCACGTGCACGAATTCCACCTGGAACGGCCCCAGGCGGATTTTCTGACCCGGCCGCACTTCGTGGACCTTGGCATGGGCCAGTTTGGCCTCTTTCAACTTGACTTCCAACAAACCTTTGGTCAGGGGGGTGGCATACAGAGGGGCGGGAATTTTCTCCACCACATGCCGAACCGCGCCGGTGTGATCTTCGTGGCCGTGGGTGTACACAATGCCCACCACCTTATGGGCTTTGTCTTCCAGATAGCTGAAATCCGGGATGATGTAGTCCACCCCCAACATGTCCGCGGTGGGGAACATGAGGCCGGTATCCACGATGAGGATGGCGTCGCCGTATTCGTAAACGGTCATGTTCTTCCCGATTTCGCCCAAACCTCCTAAGGGGATGATGCGTAGCGGTTTGCTCATAAGGGTTCTCCTTTTCACGTAGTTCTGATGAAAGGTTGGAGCCTTCCCTCGCACTTGCCGGGCACGACGCCAATGGCCCTGTCTCCGAAAATTTTGTGAAAAGCGTCGGTACCATGATACCAAAAAGCCACCTCAGCACACGTGGGCTTTGACCTTTCACCGAAGACAGGCCAGGGGCCAAAGCCCTCGATGTCTCGATAAAGAAAGGGCGATTTAGCCTTTGCCAAACCAAATCGAAGTTGGTAAAATAGGAGGCGCCGGTCTTGGGGAGGTGCCGGAGTGGACGATCGGGGCCGCCTGCTAAGCGGTTGCGGGGGTGATGAGCCTCCGCCGAGGGTTCGAATCCCTCCCTCCCCGCTGAATCGTGCCCCCGTAGCTCAGAGGATAGAGCGCCTGCCTGCGGAGTAGGAGGTCGCCGGTTCGAGTCCGGCCGGGGGCTTGGAAGGCTGAGGGCTTTATGCGCCCCGGCCTTTTTTCTTTCCCGTCCTCCATGTTGTCCCATCCCAAAGACCTGCCCGCCCCTGCCCGAAGCCCGAAGTTGATAGGTTTTGACAGCCACGCCTCCTTACAAAAGGGAGGACTTTCATCGCTGGCAAGTCCTGCTTGTGGAGGCGTTCCATGACGGCCAAAATTTTGCGCCCCCAACGGGAAGTGGGCATCGTGGGTTATGGCGCCTACGTACCCCGGTATCGGCTCCCGGCTCGGGAAATCAACCGCGTATGGCACGGCAGCATGGGGGGGCTGCCCGTGCAGGAAAAAGCCGTGGCCGGACCCGACGAAGACACCTTCACCATGGGGCTGGAAGCCGCGCGCAACGCGCTGGCCCGGGCCGCCATTTCCCCGGAGGAATTGCGCGCGGTATGGGTGGGGTCCGAATCCCACCCTTACGCCGTGAAACCCACCGGCACCCTGCTGGCCGACGCCCTGGGCGCAGCGCCTTCGGTCCAGGCCGGGGATTGGGAATTCGCTTGCAAGGCCGGCACCGAAGCCATGGTCGCGGCCATGGGCCTCGTCGGCTCCGGCATGGCCGATTATGCGCTGGTGGTCGGCGCCGATACCGCGCAAGGCCGACCCGGTGACGCGCTGGAATACACTGCGGCTTCGGGCGCGGCCGCTTTCATCCTGGGACCCGCGGAAAACGCGCTGGCCCGCATCCTGGCTTCCTACTCCTACGTCACAGACACCCCTGACTTCTGGCGGCGGGAAGGGGAAAAATACCCCTCCCACGGCCAGCGCTTCACCGGCGAACCGGCTTACTTCCACCACATCCTCCAGGCGGGCAGAACCCTGCTGGAAGCCCTGGACATGACCCCGGAGGATTTCACCTACGCGGTGTTCCATCAACCCAACACCAAGTTTCCCCAACGGGTGGCCCGGATGCTGGGCTTTTCTCAGGAGCAAATCGCGGCCGGATTGCTGGTACCTCGCATCGGCAACACCTACTCGGCTTCGGCCATGATTGGGCTGACGGCCATCCTGGACGTGGCCCAACCCGGCGACCGCATCTTCATGGTGTCCTTTGGCTCCGGTGCAGGCTCCGACGCCTTTGCCCTGGAAGTCACCGAAGCCCTGCTGGAACGACGGGACAACGCGCCCCACACCGAGGACTACATCGCCCGCCGCACGGAAATCGACTACGGCCTGTACGTTCGCTACCGGGCCAAGTTGGCCGAATAAGAGACAGCAAACAGCAGACAGGTGTCAGCAGGCAGCCATTAGCCGTCAGCAGACAGCCGTTAGCCGTCAGCAGGCAGCCGTTAGCGGTAAACCGTTTTCCGGACGACGCACTGTCCACTGACCACTGTCCACTGTCTACTGACCACTGTCCACTGTCCACTGTCCACCAGCCCCCGGGAGGCATACTATGCGCGAAGTGTGGATTGTAGGCATCGGTGCAACCCCTGTGCGCGAACATTGGGACCGTTCCCTACGCGACCTGGCCTGGGAAGCCATGGAAAAAGCCCTGAACGAGGCCGCAGGCCTGCGTCCCCAGGCCTTGTTCGTAGGCAACATGTTTGGGCCGCTGCTTTCCCGGCAGGCGCATCTGGCCACCCTGCTGGCCGATTACGCCGGGTTTGCTGGCATCGAGGCCGTGACCGTGGAAGCCGCCAGTGCTTCCGGCGCGGCGGCCCTGCGCCAGGCTTACCTGGCCGTGGCTTCCGGCGCGCTGGATACCGCGCTGGTGGTGGGCGTGGAGAAAATGACCGACAAAGTAGGGACGGAAGTGGAATGGGCCATGAGCACCCTCTTGGACGCGGATTACGAAGCCGAACCCGGCCTGACCCCCGCGGCCCAGGCGGCCTGGCTCATGCAACTCTATCGAGAACGTTACGATGCCCCGGAAGACGCCTTCATGCCCTTTGCCCTGTTGGCCCACCAACACGGGGTGGGCAACCCGTACGCCATGTTCCGCCGGGCCATTGGCGAAAAGCACTATCGCGGGGCTTCGGTGGTCAGTCCACCCCTGACCATCTTCGACATGGCCCCTTACGCCGATGGCGCAGCCGCGGTGTTCCTGGCCGCACGGGACCTTCTGCCGCCCCAACTGCCCCAACGGCCGGTGCGCATCGCGGGTTCGGCCGCAGCCACCGATACCCTGGCCCTGCACGACCGACAGGACCCACTGGCCTTCGAAGCGGCCCGCGCCTCCTTTGCCCGGGCCCTGCAGCAGGCAGGCATCGCTCGGGAAGACGTGGATTTCTTCGAACCCTTCGACCTGTTCGCGGTCTACGTACCGCTGACCCTGGAGGCCGTGGGATTCGCGGCGCCCGGCACGGCCTGGGAGGATGCCCGACACCGCTTTGGCCTGGACGGCCACCTGCCCATCCTCACCCTGGGCGGGCAAAAGGCCCGGGGCTTTCCCGGTGCCGCGTCGGGGGTCTACCAGGTGGTAGAGGCCGTCTGGCAACTGCGTGGCCAGGCGGGCGACAATCAAATTCCCCAGGCCCGCTGGGGCGTGGTGCAGGCCCTGGGCGGTCCCGCTTCCACGGCGTTTACCCACGTGCTTGCTGCCGCATCCCCGGAGGCCGCGACTTGATAGTTTTTGACAGACCCCAAGTTTTACAAACGAAACGAGCACACCCCAGGACCCCCTATCCAGGAGGCCCGTCATGGAACTGGCACGACTCTGGCGCTCGAAAAAGCAGCGTTACACGCTCCAAGGGGAAGTCTGCCCCAACTGCCAGGCCAAGATCTTTCCCCCGCGCGACGTATGCCCCGTGTGCAAGGAAGAAGCCCGGACGGAATTCACCTTCTCCGGTCGGGGGAAAGTCGTGGCCTTTACCACGGTGACCCAGCCGCCCCACGGGTACGAAGGCCAAGCACCCTATGTGGTTGCCCTCATCGAGTTGGAAGAAGGCCCCCGGCTCACGGCCCAACTCACCGACCTGGGCCAAGAAGAACCTTACATCGGCATGCCCGTGGAAATGGTGACCCGCAAACTGCGCGCCGTGGAAGGCAAACGGGGCATCTTGGTCTACGGTTACAAATTCCGACCCCGCCTGCCCTGGCGTTGAAACGAGAACAAAGGCCAAACGAACGATTCGTCGGCCCAAGGTCCCGTTGCGGGACCATGCCCTGGGCTTCAGGGAGGGCAGCCTTACCTCCAAGGCCAAAACCACAACAACGGACGACCTCGGTCGTCCGTTTTGCATTTGTGTTTCATTAGAAAATTCGTTGATGGCAACCCGTGGGTTGGTGCGTACCCGGTTTGTTGGTACAATGAGCCATGAACCCCCTTTGGAACTCATCCCTTGGCAGCGTAGAGGGTAAGGAGAAGACATGGCCGGAATGGAGCGTTTTACCCAACGGGCACGACGTGTATTGAGCCTGGCGCATCAAGAAGCCGAAAGCATGCGCCACGAACGAATCGGCACGGAGCATTTGCTCATCGGCTTGGTCGTGGAAGAGGCCGGTCTGGCCGGACGGGCATTGCGCGCCCTGGGCCTGGACCCGGACCGAGTGCGCGAAATGGTCCAGCGCTTTGTGAAACCCGGCCGCGGTTCCACCGGCGGTCGCGTCGACCTGGCCCCCGAGACCAAACGGGTGCTCAAATACGCGGTGGAAGAGGCCCAACGCATGGGGCACCAGCACATCGGCACCGAACACCTGCTCCTGGGCCTCATTCGCGACAAGGACACCATGGCCATGCGGGTGCTGGAGCGCCTGGGCCTTTCCGCGGAACAAATTCGGCGCCAATTACGGCGCATGGTCCAGGAAGGCAGCGCCAGCATGGCACCCCAACGCGCGGCCCGGCAGGAACGGGCCCAGCGCCGCGGCCGTCGCAGCAAGACCCCCCTCATCGACCAACTGGCCACGGACCTGACCGCCCTGGCCGAAGAAGGACGGCTGGACCCCGTCATCGGTCGGGAGAAGGAAATCGAGCGGGTCATTCAAATTCTGGCCCGCCGCACCAAGAACAACCCCGTGCTCATCGGCGACCCCGGCGTGGGCAAGACGGCCATCGTCGAAGGTCTGGCCCAGCGCATTGTGGAAGGCAATGTGCCCGCGCCCTTGCTGGGCAAACGGGTGTTGCAACTGGACGTCGGCTCCCTGGTGGCCGGCACCATGTACCGGGGTCAATTCGAAGAGCGGCTCAAGCGCATCATCGAAGAACTCAAGCAGTCCAACGCCATCCTGTTCATCGACGAGGTCCACATGCTGGTGGGGGCAGGTGCGGCCGGGTCTTCGGTGGATGCGGCCAACATCCTCAAGCCGGCTTTGGCTCGGGGCGAAATTCAGGTCATCGGTGCCACCACGCTGGACGAGTACCGCAAATACATCGAAAGCGACTCCGCGCTGGAGCGCCGCTTCCAGCCCGTCTTCGTTGAAGAGCCGTCAGAGGAAGAGGCCATCGAGATTCTCAAGGGCATCCGCTCGGCATACGAAGAGCACCATCACCTCACCATCTCCGACGAAGCGGTGGAGGCCGCGGTCAAACTGTCTTCCCGTTACGTCACGGACCGCTACCTGCCCGACAAGGCCATTGACCTCATCGACGAAGCCGCGTCGCGCGTGCGCATGTACAAGAGCGAAGCAGCCAAACGCACCAAGCACCTGATGGACGAACTGCGCCGAACCCGGCAGGAATACGCGCTGGCCCTGGAGGACAACCGCTTCGAAGACGCGCAGGCTCTGCAACATCGGGCCGAAGAACTGGAGCGTCAATTGGAAATGCTTCAATCCGGCTGGGACCGCTCCACCAGCCCGGTGGTCACCGCAGAGGACGTGGCCGAAGTGGTCTCCATGTGGACGGGCATCCCGGTAACGCAACTGACGGAAACCGAGGCCCAACGTCTCTTGCACATGGAAGACGAACTCCGCAAGCACATCGTGGGCCAGGACGAGGCCATCGAGGTCATTTCCAAGGCTGTGCGCCGCGCTCGGGCTGGGCTCAAAGACCCGCGACGGCCCATCGGTTCCTTCATCTTCCTCGGCCCCACCGGGGTGGGCAAGACGGAAATGGCCAAAGCCCTGGCCCGGTTCCTCTTCGGCAGCGAAGAGGCCCTGGTGCAAATCGACATGAGCGAGTTCATGGAACGCCACACCGTGAGCCGCTTGATTGGTGCGCCTCCGGGCTACGTGGGCTACGAAGAGGCGGGTCAACTGACCGAGGCCATCCGGCGGCGGCCTTACTCCATCGTGGTCTTCGACGAAATCGAAAAGGCCCATCCCGAAGTGCACAACATGCTGTTGCAAATTCTGGAAGAAGGCCACCTGACCGACGCCCGGGGCCAGAAGGTGGACTTCCGCAACACCATCATCATCATGACCTCCAACGTGGGGGCGGACCTCATCAAACGACAGGCCAGTCTGGGCTTCAGCCTGCCCGAAGACGAGCAAGACCAAAAGCGCTCCTACGAGGAAATGCGCAAGAAGTTGCTGGAGGCCCTCAAACGGGTTTTCCGCCCCGAATTCCTGAACCGGGTGGACGCGGTGGTGGTCTTCCATCCATTGACCAAAGAACAAATCGAACAAATCGTGCACATCCAGATGGAACGGGTGCGGGAGCGGCTCAAGGAGCACAACTTGCAACTGGACATCACCGAAGCCGCGGTTCAACGCCTGGCCGAATTGGGGTACAACCCCGAACTGGGTGCCCGGCCCTTGCGGCGGGTCATTCAGCAAAAGGTGGAGGAACCCATCTCGGACAAGATTCTGGCGGGCGAGTTCCGCCCCGGCGATACCATCGTGGTGGATGCGCAAGGCCCTGAGGGCGAGGAAGCAATTGTGCTCTTCCGCAAGGAAGAGGACTCCCGGGAAGGCGAAGAGCCTGCCACGCCGGAACGGGAGAAGGCGCCTCAGCCTATGTGAAGCCGCATCGGCCTTGCCGAAAGCGAAAAGGCAGCCCCGGAAAGGGCTGCCTTTTTTCCTTTCCAGGGACGCTATTGCCTGCCCGAGGCCGAAACCTCGCCTTTCGTGCGCGAGACCCTCCTTACGGCCGCCAGCGAAACCGACGGCGATGCACAGGGGAGGGGCCCAGGCGGCTCAGGGCCTCGCGATGCTGGCGGGTGCCGTACCCTTTGTGCCGGGCGAAACCGTAGCCTGGAAAGCGCCCGTCCAGGCCCACCATGTAGGCATCCCGCACCGTTTTGGCCACAATGGAAGCGGCCGCGATGGAAAAACTGCGGGCATCGCCCTGGGGCAGGGCCGTCTGAGGGAGGTCTACCCGGGGGAGCAATGTGTAGTCCAAAAGCAGGTATTCGGGCTGAAAAGGCAGCGCCCGCAAGGCTCGTTCGAAGGCGCGGCGCGCGGCCTCGGGAACACCCAGGGCGTCCACTTCCTGCCAGGAAGCCCAGCCCACGGCCCAGGCCTTGGCCTGCTCCAAAATCACGGGTAAGAGGCGCTGGCGGGAAGCGGGCGTCAGGCGCTTGGAATCGTGAAGTGCGGTCAGGGCCGGTACGTGCACGGCCCGGGGCGGAAAGACCACCGCCGCGGCCACCACCGGACCGGCCAACGCGCCCCGACCGGCTTCGTCCATCCCGGCCACGAGGCGATACCCCCCTTCCCAAAGCGCCTGCTCAAAGGTCCATGTGGGCGCAGGATGGCTCATACAACCCCCGCAAAGCGTTCAGGCGGATGGTGAGCAAATCCCAGGCCATGCGCAGGGAATCGTGCACCAGACGCACCCGGCTGTCGGGGTCGAAGTACCAGGGGATGGGAACTTCGACGATGCGGTACCCCCACCGGCGGGCAATGAAGAGAATTTCCACGTCGAAGGACATACCCGCAATCCGCTGGCAGCGAAACAGCCGTTCCGCCACGTCTCCCCGAAAGTTCTTGAAACCGCACTGGCTATCTCGAATGCCGGGCAGCGCGGCCACCTGCACCATCAGGTTGAACACCCGCCCGATAAGATGGCGATGCCAGGGTTCGTGATAGCGCACCGCGCCGGGCGCTTCCCGGGAACCGATGAGGATGTCGGCTTCGGGGGCCTGGGGCGGCAGAAACCGGGGCAGTTCGGTCACGGGCATGGAAAAATCCGCGTCGGCCAAGAAACGCCACTCCCCCCGGGCGGCCAGCATGCCCAGTTTCACGGCCCGGCCCTTCCCCCGAAGGGGGGTATGCAACGCCCGCACTTGGGGGTGCTTCCGAGAAAACTCCTGTACGAGACGCAGCGTGTCGTCGGTGCTGCCGTTGTCCACCACCAGAACTTCCCAGGCATAAGGCTGTTTTTCCAAAAAATCCGTCACCTGGGGCAGGGTCCGGGGCAGCCTGTGGGCTTCGTTGTAGGCGGGAATCACCAGGGAAAGGTAAACCGACCGGCTCATGGGGTTTCACGATGTCATGAGGATGAGGGCCAGGGTAATCACCAAAAGCAGGATGTTGAGCGCGGCCAAAACGCTCAGGACAATCCATTGCTGCCGGGTAAAGCCCAGAGGCCCTCGTTTCCGCGAGCGGGGCCCTTTGCGCGCGGGGGCGGCTCTTCGCGACCGGGCCGCGGTGCGATGCGCGGTCGGTCGTGGTCGCGGGGTTGCCCGTGGGCTTTCCCGAACCGGCTCTTCGGCCACGGTGCTGGCTTCTTTCTGGCTTTGCAACAGTTCCAGCCACTGCTGGATGTGCTGTCGCTGGTACTTCCGCTGGTGGCTCAACTGATCCAGATAACGGGCCAGGCCGTCCACCATCAGAGGTGCCACCTGGGCCTGCAAGGCATCCACGTAGGTGCTGGGATGCAAGAACACCAGGCGGGCCTCCACGGCGATGGGCGAACTCAAGTGACGGTTCAAGAAGTCTTCGAGACGCTGTCGGTACTGGAGCAGTTCCTGCACCAAATCGGGCTTATGGGGCTTGAAGCGCTGCTTTCGGGTGTCGTACACCCATAGGCGGTCCTCCCGCACTCGAAACTCACCCCGTAACAAAGTGGGCATCAACAGGTGAATGCCGCTGGGGCCCAACAGAATGGGAGGGAAGGGACCCTGCACATTGGGCCATGCCAGGTTGAGCACCAGCAAGAAACGGCGGTCCAGATGTTCGGCCAATACCTGGGCCAGCCGTTCCTGGGCGGGATATTCCCAAAACCAGCGCCACCCATACTGCAAAGCACCCTGTAGCCGTTGAAGCCAGGTCATGGTGGCGCTACGGCTATCGGCAAAGGGCGCCAGGTTCAGGATTTTCAAAGGGTTGATGGGGGGCATGGTTGCACTCTCCAGAACACCCAAACGGCCAAAGCCACGCCGTTCATGTCAACTGCTGATGCAAACGCGCTCGTTCTTCCTCAACGATGCCGGGGTCCAGTTTGCGCACCAAGGGTTTGATTTCACCCAGAGGCTGCCCCGGGGGAACGTCTTGTGGCTTCCAGCGCGCGGTTTCGGAGGCGGCGTCGTAGCGCAGCACTTCGCGACGGCCCCAGTCGTCTTCGACCACCTGCCGGTACATGGAACCGAACAGGGGCTTGTCAAAACCCAACATGCGATGCAAAGCCTCCGCGGTGAAGGGCAGGTAGGGGGCCAGCAAGATCTTGAGGCGATTGATGGCCTGGATGGCGGTGAACATCACCGTCGCGGCCTCGTCCTTCTTGCCTTGCTTGACCAGGTGCCACGGTGCGCGGCGCTCCAGGTAACGATTCACCTCCCCGGCCAGGTGCATGGCTTCCATCAGCCCGGCCCGAAGTTGGACCCGCTCCAGGTGGTTCCCCACCTTTTCGAAACCCTGTTCCACCAGGGCCAACAAAGCACGGTCCTCGGGCGAGGCTTCCCCGGGATGGGGTACACGACCTTCCCAGTGCTTGGCGGTGAAGGAAAGCACCCGATGGACCAAGTTCCCCCACGTGGCCACCAGTTCGTCGTTGTTGCGCCGCAAGAAGTCGGCCCAGTCCCAGTCCGTGTCTCGGCTCTCTGGCATGATGACGGTGAGATAGTAGCGCAAGGGGTCCGGGTCGTAACGCTCCAGGAAATCCAGGCACCACACGGCCCAATTGCGGCTTCCCGAAATCTTCTGGCCTTCCAGGTTGAGGAAAGCGTTGGCGGGCACGTCATAAGGCAGGTTGAGGGTATGGCCCGAAAGGCCCTCCCACAGTTCCCCAAAGCGCTCCCCGGCGGCCATGAGTTGGGCCGGCCACATGAGGGCGTGGAAGGGGATGTTGTCCTTGCCGATGAAGTAGTACGTGCGGGCTTCGGGGTTGTACCACCACTCGTGCCAGGCCTGGGGGTCGCCCTGCAAGCCGGCCCATTCGATGGTGGCGGAAAGGTATCCGATGACGGCCTCGAACCATACGTACATCACCTTGTGTTCCCACCCCGGCAGGGGAACGGGGATGCCCCATTCCAAATCTCGGGTGATGGGCCGAGGCTTCAACCCTTCACTGCGCAGCACACCCAGGGACTGGCGAACCACCAGGGGACGCCAGGCCTCCTGCTTGGTCTCCAGCCAGGCTTCCAGGTCCTTTTGCAGTTTGGGAAGGTCGAAGTAGAAATGCTCCGTTTCCCGCAATTCGGGCACGCTGCCGTCCACTCGGGAGCGGGGGTTGATGAGTTTGGTAGCATCCAGCAGATTGCCGCACTTGTCGCACTGGTCGCCCCGCGCGCCCTCGTACCCGCAAATGTAGCAGGTACCCTCTACGAAGCGGTCGGGCAAAAAGCCAAAGGTGGGCGAGTACCACTGCAGTTCTTTCTGCACGAACAGGTAACCGTTGTCGTACAGGGCCTTGAAAAGGGTTTGGGAAACCCGGCGGTGATTGGCGGTATGGGTGGATGTGTACAGGTCGAACGTGATGCCCACCTTTTCCCACAGGTCCAAAAACCGCTGGTGGAAGCGCAGGTATACCTCTTCGGGGGAACGCCCTTCGTCCAGGGCGCGCACCAGAATGGGCGTCCCGTGGGCGTCGGAGCCGGACACCATCAGGGCACGACGTCCCTTCATACGCTGATAGCGGATGAAAATGTCCGCGGGCAAATAAGCACCGGCCAGGTTGCCAACATGCAACAGAGCGTTTGCATAGGGCCAGGCTACCCCGGCCAAGACGGGGAACGTCATGCCGACCTCCTACGAAAAAGGTGTAGAACAAAACCCGACGGGGCCTGAAAAGCCCCAGCGGCTCGCATCGAAACCCGGGGACACCTTGGCGCTTTGCCCACCGAAAAACAAAAACGGCTTTTCATTGCGCCGTCAAAGCCTCACGCCTGGTTCGTCCATGCGTCCGGGGCCTGGGTCGGGTTGGCTTCACAAAATCCCGGCACCAATGAACAGGCTGATGACCACGCGCACGCCGGCCAGGAGCATGGCCAGCAAACTCAAAGCCAGCCCGGTGCCCGCCGCGAGCCGAGAGACCCGCTCCGGCGGAGAAGCCAGGGCCACAAGGCTCAAGACGATGCCCAGCAAAGCCAGAGGGAAGGTCACGCAGTAATTGACCAGATTCAATGCGGGCATGAAGGCCACGCATGCGCTTCCCAGCGCGAACAAACCGACCAACATCGAAGCCACACCCATTGCCCGGCCTCCTTCCGGCCTGCAGGGCTATACCTCGGGCACGCCTTCCAGTTCCCGCTCCCCTTGGGGGTTCGAAGCCGTGCCCAGCCAGGGCTTGCCCTCACGGAAAAGCAGCACCACTTCGTCCTGGATGTCGAAATCGTTGCCCATCAACGGACGCCGCTGCCCCACGGCCACGGCCTTGCCTTCCACCAACCAACGAATCAATTCCCCTCGGGAGAGGATTTCCCGGTCCGAGTAATGCACGAACCGCCGACGATACCCTCGCACCCAAGCCACCCGACCGTTCTCTCGATGAACGGCCTCGATGATGAACTCGTATTTCGGCTTGCTCATGGCTCTCCTCACGCCAGGGATGGATGCTGATGTCGAAACAGACCAAACCGACGGCGGGCTTCGGCCCCACGGACGGGGCTGCCCGCGCGGCAGAAAAACAAGTCGGGGTGGGCGGACTCGAACCGCCGACCCCCGCGCCCCAAACGCGGTGCGCTACCACCTGCGCTACACCCCGAACGTGCATCAAGTAGTATAAAACTCCGGTAAAACAGCGTCAAGCAATCGAAACCCCCCATAATTTACCCGTTTTCCTCCAGTCCCACCTGGAGAACCTTCGCCAATCCGCAGTTGGCCGTATGTTCCCTGGTGCACATTTTGAAACCGTCCTTGCACCCACAGCACGCAGTCCCAGCAAACAGCAAAAAAGATGGCAACTCTATGCTACGTTTTTGTGTTATACTGTAGATGCAACGGGGCCCGTAGAAGGCTTGGGCAGCATACAGGCCCCCCGGGTTCTCACCCGGGATAAGTCCTGTCCCTGCTGCCGACAACCGCAAATAGGTGATACACAGGCCCCGGATTTTATCCCGGGAGAAGACCTGTCCTGCTTGTGTATCCCGCCGCGCCAGAGGTGCCCAATAACCTTCCCCCAGGGCCAGCCCATTCCCACTCGCCTGTTTCGGAAAGTCCGTCCTCTTACTGCACCTGTTCGCCAGCGTCGAACAGGGACGCCCTGTGATATAATCCCTCTCATCGGGAGGTCGCCATGGAAATTGTATGGTACGGCCACTACTGTTTTCGTTTAAGTCAAAGGGGGTTGGCCACGGTGCTTGCCGACCCCTTTGACTCGCAAATCGTCGGCTACAAACCCATCAAGACCCGTGCCGATGTAGTCACCGTGAGTGCTCCCGGGCCGAAACACGGGCACGTCAAAGGTCTACGGGGCGTGAAGAAAGTGCTGAATGCCCCCGGCGAATACGAAATCGGTGGGGTGTTTATCATCGGCCTGCCCCTCAAAAGCGGCAAAGGAGAAGGCCACCGATTGATTTTCGTCTACGAGTACGACGGCGTCACCGTAGCGCACCTGGGCGGCCTCGACAAAGTGCCTTCCCATAAGGACATCGAAAGCATCGGCCCGGTGGATGTGGTGCTGATACCTGTGGGCGGGCCGCGGGACGGGCTGAACCCTTCTCAGGCCGTGGATGTGATTTCCCTCATCGAACCCGCCCTCATCGTTCCCATGGCCTATAAAACACCGGACATCCGCCTGGACCTGTACCCCATTGAGCGTTTTCTCAAACTCATGGGGGAAACCTCGCCCCAACGCATGCCCAGTTTGAAAGTAACCCGTTCATCCCTTCCTGCGGAACCGAAACTGGTCCTTCTGGAACCCAATCTGTAGCGGAGTGAAGGCCGTGACTTCGAAACAACCCGTGAAACTCCTGATGACCTGGGACATCCTCCCCGGCCACGAACAGGATTACTTCGAATTCATCGTGCAGGAATTCATCCCCGCCTTGCAACAACTGGGGCTGGAACCCGAAGAAGCCTGGTTCACCGTGTACGGCGATTACCCTCAAATTCTGGCCACGGCTCGCGCGCCTTCGCTGGAAGCCGCGCTCTCGATTTTGAGGTCGCGTCAATGGAAAGACATGGAGCGCAGGTTGAAACAATACATCACCAACTATCGGTATAAGTTGGTGCCTTACAAACCCACCTTCCAATTCTTTTGACGCGCCTCACCCGCCATGAGGAACAACGGGTCTTCTCAATGCAAGCAGGTAGACAAGGGGCTGTATTCGGCTCTCGAGAAACCCGGTTGCCTGCCGGACAAGGCCTACCCGCCGACGGCGGACGTTGCCAGAAAGGTTTTTGAAATCCCCCTCGGCGAAACGGCACTCGAGGGGCTTTGCATTTCCCATCCCTGACGGTGAAGTAAGCGGAATTTTCCATGCCCTCTGCAACCATGCCTCCCTGGGTTCAGGCCCTGCTGGAATGGTATCAACGGGAACGGCGCACCTTCCCCTGGCGCCAGGAACGGCCCGACCCTTATTCCGTTTGGGTGGCCGAGGTTATGCTACAACAAACCCGCACCGACACCGTGGAACCCTACTTCCGGCGCTGGATGGCGCGTTTTCCCACGGTGGAAGACCTGGCCCGGGCCGACACCCAGGAAGTGCTCCACCTTTGGGAGGGTCTGGGGTACTACCGACGCGCCCTATATTTGCTGAAAGCCGCGCGCGAAATCGTGGCCCGATACGGCGGACGGCTTCCCTCATCGCCGGAAGAATTGGAAAAACTGCCCGGCATCGGGCCGTACACCGCGCGGGCCATCGCGTCCATCGCCTTCGGTCAGGACGTGGCCGTACTGGACGGCAACGTCAAGCGGGTGCTGGCCCGGCTCTTTGCCCTGGAGGAACCCATCGATCGACCTCAAGGGGTTCGTCGGCTCTGGCACCTGGCCCAGGAGCATCTACCACCGGGCCGGGCTGCGGATTACAACCAGGCCCTGATGGACCTGGGCGCGACGGTATGTCTTCCCCAAAAACCTCGATGCACGGTCTGTCCATTGCGCCCCTGGTGTCGGGCCTATGCCTTGGGGCAGCCTACCCAATGGCCCCGACGCTCCCCCCGCAAGAAGACGCCCCATTACACCGTGGTGGCCGGAGTCATCCGCCGGGGAAACCGGGTCCTCCTGGCCCAACGGCCCGAAGGCAGCCTACTGGGCGGCTTATGGGAATTTCCCGGCGGCAAGGTGGAACCCGGCGAAACCCTGGAACAGGCCCTGGCTCGGGAGATAGAAGAAGAACTGGCTCTGAAGGTTCGCGTGGGGGGCCGAGTGGGCACCTTTCGCCATGCCTACTCCCATTTTCGCATCACCCTGCACGCGCTGTGCGCCATCCCTGTACAAGGCGAACCGCACCCGCAGGAAGGACAACGAGTGGCCTGGGTCCCCCTTTCCCGGCTGGACGCCTACCCCATGGGCAAAGTGGACCGGCTCATCGCCCGTCGGCTGCAACAGGACCCCAGACTGTGTTTGGCCAAACCCACGCCGGAGCCAAAAGCCTGACGGGAAGATGGGGCCTTGGGCCTTTCGAAGGCACCGACACACTCGGATGGAGCGAAAACTCCCGGACGCCGTCCGGCCACCTTTGGAATCGCGACCGGCGGACCCGTTTACAAAGGAGCAAAGGCCATGACCGCAGAAAACCGTGCCACGTCCCGTTGGTTGCTTCCCGTGCTCTTCCTGGGTGTGCTCATGGCCGCGATGGACATTGCCATCGTCGGGCCAGCCCTGCCGGCCATCCGGGCCGATTTTTCCGCCAACGACCGGCTGGTCTCATGGGTGTTTGCCGCTTACCTGCTGCTGAACCTGGTCAGCACGCCCATTATGGCCAAACTGGCGGACCGTTTCGGCCGTCGGCCCGTTTACATGCTGGACGTGCTCCTCTTCGTCCTCGGCTCCATTCTGGCCGCGATGGCACCCACCCTGGGCTGGCTGATTGCCGGTCGTGCGGTGCAGGGCTTCGGTTCCGGGGGTATCTTCCCCGTCGCGGCCGCGGTCATCGGCGATGTGGTACCCAAGGAAAAACGCGGCCGCGCCCTGGGCATGATCGGCGCGGTCTTCGGCCTGGCCTTCATCATCGGGCCGCTGGTGGGAGGCATCCTTCTCCGTTACTCCTGGCGCCTCATCTTTTGGGGGCCTTTGCCTCTGGCCCTTCTCCTCCTGCCCGCGGCATGGAAGGTGCTCCCCACCACGCGCGCGGCCCAGCGCAAGCCCTGGGACGGCGTCGGCACGCTGCTCCTGGCCGCGGCACTGACGACCTGGACCCTGGGCTTCAACCGACTGGACGCCCGGCACGTGGCCCAAAGCCTGGTACGGGACCACGTGGGCCTGCTCTTGGTCGCGGGCCTGGTGTTCACCCTGTTTCTGCTGCAATGGGAAACCCGCGTGCCGGACCCCGTCTTCCCCCTGAGCAGCGTACGCCACCCTCTGGCCCGCCTCAGCCTGGCCCTCTCCTTCGGCGCCGGCATCCTGGAAGGCGCGGCCGCTTTTCTGCCCACCCTGTTGGTGCTTCACCTGAACGTGGCGCCCCACACCGCCAGTTTCATGCTGGCCCCCGTTGCCCTGAGCCTGGCCGTGGGCGCGCCGACCTTTGGCCGCCTGCTGGATGCCATCGGTCCGCGAAGGGTCTTGCTGAGCGGGACCACGATGCTGACGGTGGGCCTGCTTTTGCTCGGCCTTGGGAAGATGACCACGTCGCTTTTCTACACCGCGGCCGTTCTGATGGGACTGGGACTCTCCGCGCTCCTGGGTGCGCCTGTGCGCTATCTCATGCTCCAGGTCAGCGCGATCGAAGAACGGGCCAGTACCCAGGCGCTGATTTCGGTGGTGACCAAAATCGGCCAGATGCTGTCCGCAGCCCTCATCGGCGCGGTGGCCGCCAGTTTTTCCGACCAGGCTTATGGGTACAGTATGGCTTTTCGGGTGTTGACCGTGCTGGCCTTCTTCCTGATAGGCCTTTCCCTGCTGGCCCCCAACAACCACACCAATCGCTCCAGGGACGCATGACCAGGCCGCGATCGACCCCATGCGTTCCCTACAGGGGAAGCACGATTCGATTGGTCAGAAGCAAAAAGAAGAAACTGAGCAAAGCCACGCTAAGGAACAGCAGGAGGGAAAGGACGAACCATTGGAATGGCGTGAGGCCCCACCCTCTGCGGCGTTTTCGCACAACCGCAGACCGGCGGGGGGCCTCCGCAACATCCTCGTAATCGTAAAGGTCTTCCGGGCCTGCTTCCTCGTCGTCGAAATCCTGGAACAAGTGGCGCGGGTCGTCCGTCATAGGGCCTCCAACCAGGAAGGGGCAAAACAACCGGCAAGCGAGCAAGTTGTCAAAGCCATGGAAAGGGTTGGACCCGGCTTCCCATCCTTTGGAAGGATGCAAAGGGGTGTCTGAGAACCCATCGGGCTTCAGACACCCCTTTCAGTTCAAAGCCGTCCTGGCCGGCTGGCCCCGCAGGTTGCGAAGGATGCGCTCCAACTCCTGCACCCGGGCCAGCGCGTCCTCTCGGGCCTGACCGGTGCTGTTAGCCGCCTTGGCACGTGCTTCCTCGATGGCCCGCAACAGGGCCGCCTCCATCGGCAAAGGCACGCGCGCCTCTTCGTCCTTCTCCTGCTCCTCGGCCTTGGGAAGGGCTTCCAGCGCACGCATGCTCAAGCGGATGCGCCGCCGTCGCCGGTTTACCTCGATGACCTTGGCCTCGATTTCATCACCCTCCTGCACCAGGTCGGAGGGGTGGCGGATGTAAGCATGGCTCATCTCCGCGATGGGGACGAAGGCCAGCACGGGCGCGCCGATGTCCACCTCGATGCCGCTGTTGAGCACCTTGACCACCCGGCCGTTGACCACCACACCCGGCTTGAGTTCCCGCCATTCCCACTTGTAGGGTTCAATCATGGTGAGTTCGATAATGCCTTTGGACGTAACGCGGCGCACCCACACGTCCACTTCCTGCCCTACCTGGACCACGTCTTCCACCCGGCGCACCGGCTCCCGCGAAAGTTGGGAGATGTGGATGATGGCCGGCTTGTCCAGGCCGATGTCTACCACCGCGCCGGCCGTGGTGATTTTGAGAATGCGGCCCTTGAAATGCATTTTGCGTTTGATTTCGGTCACTGGTGTTACGGTGTCCGCCATGGCGCACCTCCTTTGGCAACGGAGTTCAAACAACGAACCAAACATGGATGCTGGAAGGCACCCTTTACCTCCCTGGAGCAGATTCGGTCCCGTCGGCTTCCCCGGAAGAAGCCGGAAGAACCTGTTGCAACCGTCCTCCCAATTGTAACGCCGTTCGCACCAATTGCGGAAGGTCTTCCTCGATGACGACGGCCCGAGCCTCGCCCACCTGCCAGGCCACCCGCACCGGCCGGCCCAGGACCTGGGACCACGCCTCGCGCCACAAACTTCGGTACGGCTCCCGCTCGTAACGGCGCTTGCTGGCCTCGGTGTGCACGGCCATCCACACGGTATCCCCTCGGGCATCCACCAGTTGAATGTACCCCTGCTCCAACAAACCGGGGATTTCCGGCGCGTCTCGCGCCTCGGCGTGTCGGGCCAGCCAGGCCTTCACCTGAGGCCAGGCCCGCAGAGCCTCGTCATAACTCAGGCTCCGGGTTTCCGCAGAAGCGGCCCTTTCGGCTTCTTCACCGGCTTTTTTTGCAGGGGAAACCGCCGGTGCCGCGGATTCGGTGGCAGGCGCTTTGGGCAAAACCACCCGCGTCTCGCGCGGGCCTTCCCTTTCCCCCGAGACCCCATATAGGGCCTCCACCACAGCCAGTTCCAGGGGAAGGGTAGGATACCAGGTAGCGCCCATGTTGGAAGCCGCCTTCTGGAAAAGACGAATCCAACGCAGCAAAATGGTCATGGACAGGGCCTGGGCGTGTTCTCGGAAGCGTTGCTTCCATACATCCGAGGTTTCGATGACCTCCTCCACGCCCATTTGCACCAACATGACCTGGCGCAGGTAATCCACCACCTGACGGGCCAGGACGCGCGGGTCGGTGCCCCTTTCCACCGCGTTCATCACGGCCTGCATGGCCTCCTGGCTCCGGCCTTGATGCAAGGCTTCCACCATCGTGTACACGGCTTCGTCGGGTGCGGTGCCCAACAGCGCGTGCACCTGCTCTACGGTGACCTTTTCCCCCAGCGAGGCCAGTTGGTCCAGGAGCGAAATGGCATCCCGCAGGCTGCCCGTAGCCTGACGGGCAATGGCACGCAAGGCCTCTGGCTCGGCCTGAATCCCTTCGGCTTCGACGATGCGCTGCAGGGAAGCTACAATGTCCTTGAGGGGAATGCGGCGGAAGGGATAGACCTGGCAACGGGAGCGCACCGTAGCCGGCACTTTGTGCCATTCCGTGGTGGCCAGCACGAAGACCACGTGGGACGGCGGCTCCTCCAGGGTTTTCAGCAGCGCGTTGAAGGCCGCGGTGGAGAGCATGTGCACCTCGTCGATGATGTACACTTTGTACCGACCCTGGGCCGGAGCCAGGTGGACCGTATCTCGCAGGGCTCGCACGTCGTCCACCCCGGTATGAGAGGCTGCATCGATTTCGATGAGGTCCAAAAAGCGTCCTTCCTCCACGTCACGGCACACCGCGCATTGTGTGCAGGGGCGCTGAGCCGGGTCGGGGTGCAGGCAATTCAGGGCCTTGGCCAGAAGGCGCGCGGTGGTGGTTTTACCCGTCCCGCGCGGCCCGGCAAACAGGTAAGCATGGCTCACCCGCTCCGTGCGCACGGCCTGCTGCAAAGTGCGCACGATGGGGTCCTGCCCGACGATTTCGTCCCATGTACGGGGGCGCCACTTGCGATACAAGGATTGAGCCATGACTTACCTTCGAATGCGTCGGAGTTCCTCTTCCCAGGAAAGGAGCGGGAGCGGCGTCACGCTGCGGGGAATGGCCAGGTTGTAGTCGCGGATGTGCCCGTTCAGGCGTTCCAGGCGCTCCCGGAGCACCCGAAGCCGTTCCTGGCGCTGGTCTTCGGCAAGGGCCAGGGTGAAAACCTGGCGCAGGGCTTCCCGCCAGGCCGCGATGGCCTCTCGCACCCAACGGCCCCGCAGCATCCACAGGGGAGCCAGGTCGTGGATTTCCAAAATGTGGAACGCGGCCCACCACTCCCGGGGAAGGTGGGGGTTCTCCGGCTCCAGGGGCACTTTACGGCCCCGATAACGAGAGCGGCGAAAAACCCCTTGCTCCCTGGCCTGCCGAATCTTTTCCTCCGCCAAACGCTCGACCCAGTCCATGTGAACAGCTACCTCTTCGACCGCAAGGGAAGTAGACGAATTCGAATACGGCCTTCTGTTACGCTTAGAATCGCACCCTTCTTCAGCGTCTCTGCATATTCCTCGATGATGAGTCGAAGATAGCCATTGACATTTTCAGGGCGCATATTTCGCAAGCGAAACACAATCACACTGGGAAGCCGCGCGCCGCTGGCAGCGATAAATTCCCCAAATCCAAATCATGGGTGAGAAGGATGAAACCCTCCTCTCGCGCCTTAGCCAAAACGGCTGCATCGGCAAGGCGCTCCAGCCCCTGTTCACGAAGATGCACAGATTCGTAACCTTGCGCCCGTAGGAAAGCCACCGTCCGCGGTGAAATTCCCATATCGGCCAGAAATTTCATACGGTACTTGGCTCCAAAGCATGGATGCTCTCTTCAGCCAACCAGGCCGCGTAACGCAATGCCTGACGTACGTCTTCTGGCTCTAAATCAGGGTAGGCCTCAACGATTTCTTCAATGCTCATGCCGTTGGCGACCAAATTGAGAATCAACGAAACAGTGATGCGCATACCTCGAATACAAGCACGTCCCCCCATAACATTAGGGTCAAAGGTAATTCGGTCAAACCCCGGCACCGAAGGCATTGGTCAACCTCCTCCTGCCACATCACCAAAGTCACGCCGTACAACACCCCTACTTGGTCTAAGGATATCACAAACTCACCAGAAGCGGTGCTCGCGCCCGTCCAGGTGAAAGTCGTCCAGCCGGCCGCGCGGCAGGCGGGCGAAGCGCTCCTGCACTTCGTCCAGGGTGTCACCACCCAGTTTTTCCAGCAGCGCGTCGGCCAGCACGAAGGCCACCGCGGCTTCCAGCACAGGTACCGCGCGCGGCACCGGGCAGAAGTCGGAACGCTCGTACCGGGTCTCGGTGACCTGTCCGGTGACCAGGTCCACGGTGGTCTGAGGGGTCAGGGTGGTGGCGATGGGCTTCATGCCCGCGCGCACCACAATGGGCTGCCCGTTGGAGATGCCGCCCTCGATGCCTCCGGCCCGATTGGTGGGCCGGGCCAAGTGCGGGCCTTCTCGAATGATGGCGTCGTGGGCCTGGGTACCTCGCAATTCGGCCAGGGCAAACCCCGCGCCGATTTCCACACCTTTGATGGCCTGCACCCCCATGACCGCCGCGGCCAGGCGGGCATCCAGGCGTCGGTCCCAGTGCACATGACTTCCCAGCCCCGGCGGCACGGGCCAGGCCACCACCTCGATGACGCCTCCCAGGGTGTCGCGTGCGTGGATGGCTTCCTGGATGGCGGCCTCCATTCGAACGGAAGCCCGAGGGTCGGGGCAGCGCACGGGGGAATTTTCGGCCCGCTGGCCGCGCGCCTCCAGCGGAATGTCCTCCACCCGGGCCCGCACCGATCCAATGGCCACCACGTACCCCTCCACCCGAATGCCCAACCGCGCCAGGAAATGCTTGCACACCGCGCCCACCGCGACCCGGGCCGCGGTTTCCCGAGCCGAAGCCCGTTCCAAGCCGGGCCGAAGGTCGGTGTAGCCGTATTTGAGGGCCGCGGCTAGGTCCACATGACCCGGACGCGGGGTGGTAAACGGGGACACGTCCCGGCCCTGCCATTTGGCATGGTCCCGGTTCTCGATGAGCATGGCGATGGGCGCGCCGGTGGTCCTCCCCTCCAGCACCCCGGAAAGCAAACGCACCCGGTCTTGCTCGATACGCATCCGGGGGCCGCTGCCCACACCGCGTTGGCGCCGGGCCAACTCCCGGTCGATGACGTCGGGAGAAAGGGGAAGGCCGGCCGGTATCCCTTCCAGAATAGCCACCAACGCGGGGCCGTGGGATTCACCAGCGGTGAGAAAACGCAAGGGCATGACCCTTCACCGTTGTGAGGATACCAACGAGAAAAACGGCCAGGAACAACCCATCGCCCTCACGAGGGGCCTTCCTGCGGTTTCCACGCGGGACGCAACCCCAAACGGGTCCAGTCCACCGGACGATTGCGGAAGGCTTCAAAGGTCAGATGGGCCGCGTCCAGTTGCAAAGCATCCTTCAAACGGCGGAACAGCGCGACATAACTCCAGGGCACTGCCGCGTCCAGATCCAGGCCCAACGCGCGGGCCGCGCGATGTACGCTCTCCAACGAAGGGCCTTCGATTTCCACAAAGTTGCCGTAGGGGAGTTCGTCCAGCACCAGGTGGACGTCCTGCCAGCGGTATTGGGTGCGGTACTTCTCATAGGCCAGCGCCACCCGAAAACCCAGCCCTTCCAGCAAACGGCGGGCCGCGTCGAAATCGTCCACTTCCACCTCGTATTCCGGTCGAATCTGGACGCCTCTCTGCCTTTGGGCGGGGCCTTTGTAGGTCAGGGTGATGCGGCGGTCACGGCGCAAGCGCAGCACCCGGTGTTCCCGGCTCAAACGTCCCTCGGGAGTGTCAAAGCGTAAATTGTACTCGTGGGTTCGAGGGGTCACCAACACCGCTCCCCGCCGCTCCACATGGCGACGAAAAGTCTCCAAATCCGGCACCCAGAACTTGGCTTCCTGCTCGAGGGCCGTACCCGAAGTCATTGGAGTTCCACCAACACTTTACCCTGTTCTATGGATTGGCCGGCTTCCACGTAAACCCCAACGACCTGACCGGCCCGGGGTGCGCGGATTTCGTTCTGCATCTTCATGGATTCCAGGAGCAGAAGCACCTGCCCCTTGTCCACTTCCTGTCCGGTTTCGACTTTCACATCCACTACCAGGCCGGGCATGGGCGCTTTGATGCGCACCCGCTTGTGAGAAACGGTCTTTTCCCCGGCCTGGGCCCGCAAACGTCGCATCCGCTCGTCTTCTACCTGCACCCGATACAGCACCCCTTGCAAAAGCACTTCCCAGGCGTCTTCCACAAAAGCAATGGTGGCTTCATAAGAGCGACCCGAGACCAGCAGAGAATACAACGGCTGGTCGCCAATGGGCTGGAAATCCACCTCGAACACCTGGCCATTGATGGAAACCCGACCGTCGTCCAGGATTTCCACGCGATATTCCTTCCCGTCTACCGTGGCAATGTAGGTATGCATGGCTGCCCCTCTCCCTACAGGGTGGCAAACCGCTGTTTACCGGACAAAGGTGGTTGGGCCTCGAACGTTTCGTGCGTGAGCCAAAGCCAATTTGCGCCTTTCCCAATCATTCGTGGAACATGCCGCCGGTGGTCAAAGCGCCGGCCAACAGACCCGCGGCCACCTCCAGCACCATCATATCCTCTTGCTCAAAGGGAAAATCCCGAATTCGCAGCACGCCCAAAATGGCCAGCGATTCCAACCCCCGCTTGATGGGGGTAAGCAGGGCGTGTTTTCCCAGCGCCCGCAAGGGAAAACGCTGCAAAGCCTTGGCATCCAGGGAGAGGGACTCTCCCGAGAGCAGGACCAGGGAACTGACCCCATCCTGCCAGCGTTGGCGGGCCTGCTCCACGAAGGCCGAAGGCAAATTGTAGTAGGCCACTAAACGCAGCGTGTTTTGACGGGTTGCCCGCACCGCGAGCCAGGTGCGGTCCGCGTGGGTGGCCAGGGCCACCTCGCGCATGGCGCGCGGCAAAAGCACCGAAAGTTTGGGGACCTCCATGATGCTTTTGGCCAGTTGGGCCAGGGTGAGCAATTGACGCTGACGCAAACGCAATTGCTGCCGGGCCTGCTGCACCTGTTCCTGCAAAGCCCGGGCCTCCTTTTGAGCACGGACCAAACGCAGGTTGCGCTCCACCACCGTGACCAGTTCGGCCTCGCGCGCGGGGTAGAAGACGAAATCCCACGCGCCCAGGCGCATCACCTGGAGCACCCGCTTTTCCTCGCCCGGCCGCGCGATGAGCACCACGGGCAAATCCAGACCCTGGGCCTGCATGGCGGCCACCAGGTCCTTGCCGCCCAAACCGGGCAGATGCAAATCCACCACAATCAACTCGGGCGGCTCCTGGGCCAAACGAGGAATGGCCTCTTCCACCGCGTGCACCACGTCCACCGAAAAACCCGCAGGGGTCAGGGCCTGCTCCGCGGCCCATCGCACCACACTGGGGTCATACGCAATCAATAAAATCCGCTCTTTGGAGGCCATAACCAACTCCGTCTACGCCTTTGACAAAGGAGGCACTTCCTTTCCCGCCCTCCTCCAGCGCCGTCTGGCTTCCTGCACTTCCTTCCCCAGGGGAAGGGCCAAGGAGGATACCCTTTTCATGCATCTTCTCCGGTGGCAGCCGCGATCTTGGCAAAAACCCGCTCCGGGGTCGAAGGGGTTTGCCCTTTTTCCCCTTCGGTGGCGCCGCCCTTTTCCGGCCGCAAATGGGGGAACAAAATCACTTCCCGAATGCTGGGCTGGTCCGTCAGGAGCATGGTCAAACGGTCGATGCCCATGCCGAAACCGGCATTGGGCGGCATCCCATAACGCAAGGCCTGAAGATAATCCTCGTCCAGGGGATGCCGTTCCTCGTCGTCCGCGGCATAGGTGCGGCCCATTTCCAAAAAGCGGGCCTCCTGGTCCAGCGGATCGTTGAGTTCGGTGAACGCGTTGCCCAGTTCCATACCGCCGATGAAGAGTTCGAAACGTTCCACCGTGTTGGGGTCGTCGGGCTTGCTCTTGGCCAGGGGCGAGATGTCCCTCGGGTAATCGTAAACGAAAGTGGGCTGAATCAACTTGGGTTCCACGTAGGTGCTCAGCAACCAATCGATGAGTTTCCCCCGAGGTGCGGCCCGCGGGGGTTCGATGCCCCGCTCTTTCATGGCCGCCAACAGGCTTTCCCCGGTGGGATGCTGCGCGATGTCAATGCCCGTGGCCTCCCGCAAGGCATCCCGTAGGGCCACCCGGCGCCAGGGGGGTGTGAGGTCGATTTCATGGCCCTGGTAGGTGAACTTTCGGGAACCCAGCACCTTTTCCACGACTTCCACCAACATCTGTTCCACGAAATCCATCATATCCCGGTAATCCGCATAGGCCATGTAGCATTCCAGTTGCGTAAACTCGGGGTTGTGCTTGAAGGAAATGCCCTCGTTTCGAAAGTCCCGGCCGATTTCGTACACCCGTTCGAACATACCCACCAGCAGGCGCTTCAGGTACAACTCGAAGGAAATGCGCAGGTACAGGCGCTGCTTGAGCAGGTTGTGGTAAGTGACGAAAGGCCGGGCCGCGGCGCCGCCGTAAATGAGCTGCAAGATGGGCGTTTCCACCTCCAAGAACCCGTGCCGGTCCAGAAAGTCCCGCAACGCGCGTACGATGGCCGCGCGCTTTCGGAAGATGTCCCGCACTTCGGGGTGCACGGCCAGGTCGGCATAGCGCTGACGATAACGCAATTCCGGGTCGGAAAAAGGCGTGTGCTTGGTGCGTTTGTCCGGGGGAAGGGGCGTGATGGCCTTGGCCAGCATTTTGAAATCGTGCACCCATACGGAAATCTCCCCCGAGCGGGTGCGAAAGAGATGCCCCCGAGCCTGGATGAAATCGCCGATGTCGAACATCTTGTTGAAAAAGCGCAAACGTTCTTTGCCCAGGGTGTTGGCCTGGAAGAAGAGTTGAATCTTCCCGTGTTCGTCTTCGATGTGAGCAAAGGTAATCTTGCCCATCTCCCGCATGGAGCGGATACGGCCGGCTACGGTGACCTCGGGGCCGGTTTCCTTCCCCTGTCTTTCTGCTTCTTCGAAAGCCTGCCGGGCTTCCTGGGTGGTATGGGTTCGCTCCGCGCGGGGGGGATACGGTTCGATGCCCATCTCGCGGAGGCGCTGGATTTTGTCCAGGCGCACCTGTTCCAGGGCCGTATATTTGCGTGTGCTCATCGGAAGCGCGCTCCCATGCCGGAGGATGAGGGTGCTTTCGGGATTATAGCAGAAAAAAACCCGCGCCACTCCAGGACAAAGTTGGTATAATAGGCACGCTCAAATCCCACTTCCCCGCCGGGGTGTGGGAAGTTTTGTTGTGCACTACCGGCGGCGAAGTGAACGTGGGAGGCCCAAGAATGCGTTACGCCATTGTCGAAGCCATGGGGCACCAATACCGGGTGGCCCCCAACGAATACCTGGAAGTGGACCGCCTGCCCTTCGATGTGGGCGACCTGGTGGAACTGGAACGGGTGCTCCTGGTGGTAAACGGCGACGAGGTGCACGTAGGCACCCCCACCGTGGAAGGCGCCCGGGTGCGGGCCGTGGTGGTGGACCACTTCAAAGGGCCGAAGATTTTGGTCTTCAAATACAAACCCCGCAAGCGCTATCGCCGTCGCCGGGGGCATCGCCAAAAGTACACGCGGCTTCTGGTCAAGGAAATTTTGCTCCCCGGGGAAATCCCCTCGGACGAAAAGGCCGAGGGCCAACCCCAGGCCGAGTCGGCCACGGCCTGACCGGATGGAGATTGGCAAACGCTTCGTTACGAAACGGAGGGTA
This sequence comes from Anaerolineales bacterium, assembly GCA_026996855.1. Classification (GTDB taxonomy): domain Bacteria; phylum Chloroflexota; class Anaerolineae; order Anaerolineales; family DRMV01; genus S139-71. Next base: position 17,869 of record JALWJZ010000060.1, on the reverse strand, counting down.
AGGGTATGGCACACAAAAAGGGTAGCGGTTCCAGCCGCAACGGACGCGACAGCATCTCCAAACGCCTGGGCGTCAAACGCTACGGCGGCCAGTTCGTGCGCGCCGGCCACATTTTGGTGCGGCAGCGGGGCACCAAGTTCAAGCCCGGCCGCAACGTAGGGGTGGGTCGAGACTACACCCTGTACGCCAAGGTGGACGGCATCGTCAAGTTTGAAACCATCTCCGGGGGCCGCAAACGGGTGAGCGTGCTCCCCTTGAGCGAAGTCGCCACGGTGGCCGGGGACTGAACCCTGCCAGAAGGCACGGCTGTGTTTCAGGCGGGCCTGGGGCATGAGCCATTGCCCTTCGGCCCTACCTGCCAGACCAGGCCGCCGAATGCACGTATGTTTTTGCCTTTCATCCTTGCAACAGGGAGCAGACCATGAAAAAAGGCATTCACCCCGAATACTACTGGGACGCACAGGTCATTTGCGCCTGCGGCAACACCTGGACCACCGGCGCAACGGTGAAGGTCATCCGGGTGGAAGTGTGTTCCCAATGCCATCCTTTCTACACCGGCACCCAACGCATCGTGGACACGGAAGGCCAGGTGGACCGCTTCATGAAGCGATTGAAGGCAGCCGAAGCCTACAAACAAGAACAGGAGCGCAAGGCTCGGTTGCGCCGCTCACCGGAGCGCCCGGTGGCGGACCTGCCCTTGCAGGCTGGATACATCGAAGCCCTGACCAGCGCCGGGTACAAAACCGTGGGCGACCTTCTGGCCCAGATGGAGGAAGACCCCAAAGTCCTGGTAGAAACCAAGGGCCTGGGCCATCAGGGGTTCATCGAATTGCGCAAGGTGCTGCGCAAAGAAGGGTTCACCCTGCCCGAGGCCGCGGAGGCCGTTCCCGTATGAGGACGTTGAGAGGGCCAAAAGCCCTCTCAACGTTTTTCATCGCCATTGCAACCACTCCAACCACCCCCCACGCCGCGGCCGGGCCGTGGAGCGGTCCGTGGCCCGGTCATACACCCCCAACAACAGAATCACGGCCAAACCCAAAACGCCTGCCCATTGCAAGGGACGCAAACGCTCCCCCAGCCACCAATGGGCGAAGAACAGGGTCACGCCTAACTCGGCCAGGGTGAGGAGCATGGTGTGCAAACTCCCCAAACGCTTGACCCCCATGAACAGGGTGAGACGGGAGAGAAAGGTAACCAAGGCCAGCAGCAACAAAGGGCGCCATTGCTCCCAGGTATTGGGCACCACATAAGGCCCCAGGAACGCGTAGGCCACCACCACGACGACGCTCATGGCCGTCAGGGTGTAAAAGGTTACCGTGGGGGAAGGGGCCTCGAACAGCACCCGACGGTTTATCGGCACGTGCAACGCGTACAGGGCCGAAGCCAACAGCATCATTCCCACCGCGGCCCAGTTCACCGTGCCCACGTCGCCCGGTTGGGTCAACAAGTACACGGTGGGCACGGCCAGCCCGACCCGCACCACCGTCAGGGCCGAAATGGGTTCCCGGTCCAGCCACACCCAAAGCAACAGAAAAATCGGATGCAGGGAAAACAACAACTGCCCCAACGCGGCACCCAGGGGCTGGAGGGAGAGGTAGAAAAAGAGGGAACCCAAACCGTTCAGTCCTCCGGCCAACAGCGCCCCGGCCAGACCCAAAGGGTGAATGTAAAACCCCCGCCATCGCTTCCACCGGTACAGCCACAGACCCATCAAAAACGCGGCCAGCAAGGTGCGAAAAGCGGCCACGGCAAAGGGAGGCAGCCCGGCATCCAGCGCGCGTTTCCCAAAGACAGGGGTCAACCCCATGAAGAAAGCCGCAGCCAAGGCGGAAACGAAACCCTGCTGGCTGCGTGAGAAACGCCCGAAAAACTGCTCATGACGTTTCAACATGACGAATCTGAAAAACCACGCCGGGCGACCGAACAGGCACCGAGACCCCTCCACCGGGTTATTCTTCCAGGAGCGCCCGAATCTCCTCGAAGAACTCGTCGCTCAAGAACTCCCCTTTGAAAAGCAAGGAACGCGCCAGGGCTTCAATGCGCCGGTGTTCGGCTTCGGTCAGGTGCTTGGCCGTGACCACAATCACAGGGATGTGCGCGGTTTCCGGGTCGGCCTTCAAGGCCTCCAGCACCTGGAAACCGTCCATGCCCGGCATCATCAGGTCCAGGATGATGAGGTTGGGTTTCGCTTCCTTCGCCAGGCGCAAGGCCGTGGGGCCGTCGGGCGCTTCCAGCAACTGGTAATTCCCCAAGGATTGCAAAATTCGGCGGAAGAGGATACGGGCCGGTTCGTGGTCGTCCACGATGAGCACCTTGGCATGATACTGGGGTGAAAGGCCGGACAGCGCGGTCAGCAACCCTTCACTGGGGAAATCTTCGGCCAGGGCTTCTTCCGCGGTCACTTCCTCGGCCCATTTCTCACCCAAAATGTGGGATTCGATGGGCATGGTGTGGCCGGTACAATTCACCACCACGGTTTCATGGGGCTGAATGACGCCTTGCCGCACCAATTGCGTCAACCCGGCGAAGGCCACCGCAGCCGCGGGCTCCATGGAAAGCCCTTCCATCTTGGCCATCATGTGCATGGCCCGGAAGGCTTCTTCATCCGTCACCCGTAAGAAGATGCCGCCATGCTCTTTGACGTACTCGTACAACAGGGTGTAAGTGCGGCCCGGTCGGCCTGTGCCCAGGGTGGTGATGTGGGTGTGGGGCACGGCCACGTCCTCGGGCTGGGGGCTGTCCTTCTCCCAGGCCCGGACCATGGGATCGCACCCCGCGGATTGCACAATGGCCAGTTTGGGCATCTTGTCAATTAAGCCCATGCGATACAGTTCCCGAAACCCTTTGGCTACCCCTAAGGGACCCAGGCCACCGCTGACGGCCTGTACGTACCAATCCGGCGCTACCCATCGCCGCCCGCCATACCGGGAAGTGGGCTGCAAAATGGCCAGTTGCTCGGCGATTTCAAAAGCCAGGGTCTTCATGGATTCCACCGTGGGGATGGAACGCGCCCCCCGGTCCAGGTACAGCCCCCGCTCCTGGGCAAAGCGCGCGGCTACCTGTTTCGTCTGGTCGTACGTTCCGGTTACTTTGACCACCTGGGTGCCGTAAATGGCGATTTCCCGCATCTTTTCCAAAGGTACCGAAGAGGAAACGAAAGCCCAGAGTTTGATGCCGGCCCGGGAGGCATACGCCGAATAGGCAATGGCCACGTTCCCCGTGGAGGCCACCACCACGTCGGTCAAGCCCGCTTCCTTGAGCACGGCTATGGTGACCGCGGCCTGCCGGTCTTTGAAGGACGAGGTAGGGTTCTGACGTTCGTCTTTGACGTAAATGTTCGGCTGTTTGAGCATCATCCCCAGGTTCTGGACCGGGAACAGGGGGGTTCCCCCTTCACCCATGTGCATGGGTGGCGGCACTTCTTCCACGGGGAGCAACTCGTGGTAGCGCCACAGGTCGAAGGGGCGGTAAGCCATCTGTTCCGTCCAAAGGCGACGCACAACATCGTAGTCGTACACCGCTTCCAGCCAGGCGCTTCCGCACTTGGGGCAGTGCGTCAGGCCCGAGGTATAAGGCACCTGATGACCACAATCCAGGCATCGCGCCTGTACGTCAATCTGCATCTCCTGACCTCCAATCCATTGCAAACGGAACAAGGGATGGATGCCGCATGGGCTCCGTCACACCCTCAGACAGAATCAAGCATTGGACGGCTCGTCCAATGCTTGACGTGCTACCCCGGTCTTTCCTGCTTTGCCGGTTTCCCAAAAGACGAACCCCGAGGAACGCGACCGCTGCGGCCCTGTGGTCCCGGAACTCCGGGTCAGGCGCTCATTGGCTGCTCCCGCTGAAGCAGGTTGAAGTAGGCAAAATAGCGTTCCATCTGGGCCAGGCCGTCGTCCAGGCTGTACATGTAGGAGCGCCACCATTGCCGGACCAACAAGTCCAACAGGCCCCAGGTTTCCGGCGTGAGCATCCGGTCCATGACGCCCACCACCGGGAAGGGCGTTTCGCCGGCCTCCGTCTGGCGTAGCACCAGGTTCAAAAAGGCCGTCATATCGCCACCGGCCAGAAGGTCCACCATGGCCGCCTGGTAATTCCCCTGGCGAAAGCGCTCGAAGGCTTCGTTGTAGGTCGCCACGATGTCCATTTCCACGTCCACCAGCCGCTTTTGCAGTGTTTGCAAATTTTCGGCATGAGCGGTATCCCGTTCCACCACCAAGAGACGCATCGGCCCGGTATGTCCGGAAGCCCTGGCCCACATTTGCAAGAAGGCCAGGTCGGTGTCCTCGATGGGTTTGGTGTAGAAGCCCACGAAAGGCGGCAGGAAAAGGCGCCGTTCTTCCACCAGCGTGGCCAGCAAGGTGGGCGCCCGCCGTGTCTCTTCCGTAACCTGCAACTGGTAAAGCAATTGCAGGCCCTGACGGTCCGGCAGGAAGGGGTTGATGACCAGGGCAAAGGGGTTCAGGGCCAACACCCGGGCCTGGAATTCCTTGGGATCCAAAGTGCCCACCACCCGATAACCTTTCGGCCCGAAGTATTCCCGATAGGTTTCCACGTGGGATTCCACGTCGAAAACCACAGTAAAAGCGGCACGGGCGGCTTCCCCCGTGGTCACGGGGAGGGTGATGAACACCTTGGTTCCCTGGCCCTCTTCGCTTTCAATCCAGATACGGCCGCCGTGCAGTTCCACCAGGTGGCGGGTAATGGCCAACCCCAGCCCGGTACCGCCCACGGCCCGGGTAATGGCCGCATCGGCCTGGTAGAAGGGGGTGAAAAGCCGTTCCTGGGCCTCTTTGGGAATGCCGGGGCCGGTATCTTCCACCACAATCAGCACTTCGCGCAAGCCCACTCGGGAAACGGTGGGATGCATCTGCACGCGGATGAAGCCTTTTTCGGTGAACTTGGCCGCGTTGGAAAGCACGTTGAGCAAAATCTGCCGGATACGCTTGGCGTCCGCGGAAATCGGAGGCAGTTCGGGTGCGATGTCCACCCTCAGTTCCACGGGCTTATCCTTGAGCAAACCTCGTGTGGTGGAAAGCACGCCTTCCAGCACCTCCTTGAGGTCCACTTCTTCGAAGACCAACTCCATCTTCCCGGCTTCGATTTTGGACAGGTCCAGAATGTCGTTGATAAGCCCAAGCAAGTGTTGACCTGCGTTGTAAATGGCTTCCAGGTCCTGACGCTGTTGCTCGGTAATGGGGCCGTCAATCCCTTTGAGGATGATGCGGGAAAAACCGATGATGGAGTTGAGGGGCGTGCGCAACTCGTGGCTCATGTTGGCCAGGAATTGGGTCTTGAGTTCGTCCGCTCGACGCATTTCTTCCAACGCCCGACGGGAGAGGTCGTAGGCCCGAGCGCTTTCCACCGCAATAGCCAACTGGTCCGCAAGGAGTTGGAACACCTGCACCGACGTTTCGGTGAAGGCAAACTTCCGGGTGGATTGCACGTCCAGCGCGCCCAGGATGCGCTCACCCACCTTCAAAGGAATGGCGGCTTCGGACTGGGTCTCGGGGAGCAACGGATTGGGACGGTAAATGGGGGATTGTTCCACAGCGTTGACCACCACCGGGCGGCCCTGGGCCACAGCCTGCCCCACCACCGAAGGCGAACCCACGGCCAAGCGATGCCCACTGCGTTTCATGACCTCACCAGCCGGGCCGGTGGAAGCCTGCACCTCGGCATAAAGGCCTTGCGGATCCAGAAGGAACACCGAGACATGGTACAGGTCGAAGCGCTCCCGGATGAGTTCCACGGCCTTGTCCAGCAGTTCCTGCACGGAAAGGGCAGCGCCGATATCCCGGGCGATTTCCGCCACGGTGCGCAATTGTTGGGCCAGATTTTGTGCCCGCTCGTGATGCAACAAGCCATCCACCCGCACGGCCACCTGGGCCTGCAGGGCCAAAAGTTCCTGGGCTTCCTCCTCGCCCAGGTCGAAGGGGTGCTCGTACAGGCCCACCACCACACCGACCACCTCGTCGCCCACCCAAAGGGGGACGAACAACGCGCTCTGGGCCGCCAGCCCCTGCCGGAGCACGTACTCATTCAAATAATCGCCCAGGGGCGTACCCCGTAAATCCGTCAACCGATGGGTGGAAAAACGCAAAAAGAGGTCCCGCAGGTATTGCACGTCCTCGCCTGTGACGACACAGGGCTGGAGGTACTCCTCGGCCTTGGTTTGATGCAAACGGTAGGTGGCCAAATACCCCCGGGACTCTCCCCCTTTTTCCCGCAGGGGTGGATCGAAAGTAACCAGCAGGGTGCCCAGGGAATCGCGCCCCAGCACGGTATAGTGCTCCAGGGTCTCCAAAACCTCTTCCAAAGTACGGGATTGATTGAGCGCAGCCGAGGCTTCGTACAGACGCTCGGTCAGATTCAAAAGATGGCGCATTTCTTCGGTCAGGCGCATGCTCTGCACCCGCACCGCCAGGTGGGAAGCAAGGGTAGCCAGGAAACGCATTTCCCCCTCAGGGAAGGTGCGGGGCTGCGGGTACACGGCATAAGCAAAGCCCAGCATTTCCATGCCTACGGAAAGCCCCAATATGACCACGGCCCTTCCTCCCAGGGCGCGCACCACTTCCCGCACGGGAGGATGCACCGTGGGGTCGGTTTCCACATCTTCGTGGACCAAAATCATGCCGGGGCGGAAGGGCGATTCTTCGCCAGTGGAAAAGGCGGCGAAGGGAGCACGCTCTGGGATGGGGACTTCCGGCAAGGTGGTCCAATAAGCCGGGGTATACAGGACCTCCGGCCTCCGTTCCTCGGTCAACGAAGGCTCGAAGAGCACGATGGCCATATAGGAAGGGGATTCCTTCCCAAACAAGGTGTATTCCCGCAAAACATCGAGCAATTGCTGATATGTGTCGGCCTCGGAAATGGCCACCGCGGCTTTGTATAGACGCTCGGTTTCCTCCAGGGCCTGGCGAGTTTGCTCGCCCAGATACAGGGTGGACAAACGGGCGCTGGCCTGGGTAACCAAAGCCTGTAAAATGCGTTGTTCGGCCTCGGAAAAGCGTTTCTCTTCGGGATACGCCGCGTAAAGGAACCCCAACATGCTCTCACCCAGGGTGAAAGGTGCCCAAAGGGCACAGCGCCCCCCCAGGAACAGGGTGACCTGACGCACGGCCGGGTGAACGTTGGGGTCTGTTTCCACGTTGGGATGCACGACCACCACAGGCTCCAGGGTGGGCGTTTCGTCTCCCACGGCCATGGTGCCAAATTCCACTCGTTCAGGGAGGTCGGGAACCGCGTCGTGGGCCTTCCAGTAGGCCAGCCGGCGCATCCACTCGGGTTGTTGCTCCCGGGTCATGGGCGGTTCGAACCAGGTCAGGGAGACGTACAGGGCATCCTGGCCCACGATGGTGAACTCACGCAAGGCGGCCAACACCTCTTCGTAGGTGGAAGCCTGATTGATGGCCGTGGTCCCCCGGTACATGCGCTCGGTTTCGTTCAAAGCGGCCTGGATGCGACGGAACAGGTCCGCGTACTCCAGGGCCAAGGCGGTCTGTTCCAGCACGTCGCGCACCAAGGCGACTTCCTCTTCATCCCATCGGGTGGCTTCCGAGGCAATGGCTTCCAACAAGAAGCGCTGGCGCTGGTATTGGGCCGCGGCCGCCAGCATGGCGGGCAGGTCTTCGGAACCTGGAAACACCTGGGTCCGCAAGGAGCGCAACACGCCCCACCCAAAGGGGGTGAGGGGGGTGCGGGTGACGATCCACCGATCCCCTTCCAGGCGCAAGCCCCGCTCTTCCTGAGGCGTTTCCAGCACGCCTCCTTCCGGCGCCAGGGAAGAGGCAGGCGGTATAAAAGACAGGGCCCCTTCCTGTCCGTCCGGTTCATCGGGCAGATTCAACGCGTCCAGCCGTTTCTTCAACTCGTCCTGCCGCTTGTTGCTCATGGGTGAAAACCTCCTGCGCCAGAGCCAGATAGGCTCGCGCGGCCCGAGATTTGGGCGCGAAATGGGTGACGGGCAACCCGGCGATGGCCGCTTCTCGCACTTTGGTATCCAGGGGGATGACGGTCCGGCACAATCCCGGCCCCAACGTGACTTCCAGGCGGGCCCGAATCCAAGCATGGGCCCGGTTTCGGGATTGATACATGGTCAAGAACGCCTGGTAGGCCAACAGGGGCTGAAAACGCAAACGCACCCAACGGATGGTTTGGAGCAAGTACCGCAAAGCGTAAGCGGAAAAGTACTCGGGTTGAGTAGGAATGAGCACCTGTTGGGCCAGAATGAGGGCGTTCAACGTGAGCAAACCCTGGCCCGGGGGTGTATCCAAGAGCACGTAGTCGTAGGAAGATTGGTTCAACCAGGAACGGAACCGCGCGCGCAGCACCGTATAATCTTCCTGGCCATGCAATTCCCGCTGAACCAAAGCCAGTTTGGGGCTGGCAGGAATCAGGTCCAGTCCTTTCACCTGCGTAGCGTGGACGGCCTCTTCCAGGCCATGCCGGTATTGGAGCACTTCGGCCAGGGTAGGCCAAACGCGATTCGGTAGATGCCCCAAGGCCAGGGTCAAACTGCTTTGGGGGTCCAGGTCCACCACCAGCACCCGATGGCCCATGCGCACCAGGGCCCCGGCAAGCGCCGCGGCGCTGGTCGTCTTGGCCACGCCCCCCTTGGGATGACTGACGGCAACCACTTGCATGACCCATCCTTTGATACACCTGGGGTTTCCGAAAAGGGCCTGTCTGCCCTTTCATCGGCGTCCACAGCGCCTCTTCAACGCCGGGCTACTCGCTTTCATCCCGACCGTCCGAAGGAATCTGGGTATCGGGTATGAGCAAAATCTGGACCCGTTCGGCCTGCAACACACGACGCAATTCGGTCAGGGCAATACGCAGCACGTCATCCGGGTCGGTGGTGGCCCGCAGGCGGGTGGTCATCTCGCGAACGAAATGCTCCCGTTCGGCCCGCCGCGCCAGAGCCTCCAGCAATTGAACCCGCTCCAGCGCGCCGGAAATCTGGGTCACCAACTGCCGGAGCAGGTTCAATTCGTCCTTGGTCAAACGCCGGCGCGGGTCGTCCAAATCCAGCGCTACGGTGCCCACCACCTCGCCCCGTACCAGCAACGGCGCGATGACGAGGGATTTGGTCCCCCGCTGCTTCAAAATCTCCCGAATGTTCTGAGACAGGAAGACGGCCTGCTCCACATTGTAAATGGTCAAAATCTCTTTGGTCCGTTTCACCCGCTGGATGGATTCGTCGCCTTCGTGGGGGAAGCGAATTCCCACCAGGCCGGCGCCGGGGGCCTCCGGCGTGCGAGAAGCCGAAGCCGCCAGCGTGCTCCATTGCCGGGAAGCATCGAACAGGGCGATGCCACAGTGTAGAGAATCGAAGATTTCGCGAAGGCGCTGCACGGCTTCCTGCAAGAGTTCGTCGGTGCGGGTATGGCGAGACAACGCTTCGGCGAACTCGTACAACACCCGCAATTCCCGGGACCGCTTGTTCAGGTCGGCCACCAATCGTAAGTTGCGATACACCACGGCCAGCAGGTAACTCAAAGTGGTGAACAGTTCTCGTTCTTCGGAGGGGAAGGCGTCGAATTCCCGGCGCTGGAGGATGAGAAGCCCCAAGGGCATCTCACCGTAACGCAAAGGCAACAGCAACAACGAAGACCGCTCGGCCCAGAAATAGGGTTGCGTCATGGGGTCCACGTTCATCCAAATGGGCTGGCCGGTGCGCAAGGCCTTTCCGTAGAGAGTATTCTCCAGAGCCAGCACGCTGGGGGGCGATTTCACATCGGAAGAATGATGATGCAAACGCAAAATCTGGGTGTTCTCGTCGTAGCGATACAGGGCCACCGAAGTATCGGGGTAAATCTTCTGCAACATGTCCACCGTGACGGTCATGGCTTCCGACTCGGTTTCGGCCTGCATCACTGCGACCATCAGGTTTTGCAAACGCTGGTGCTGAGCCAACAGATTTTGCACCAACTGGAACAGACGGGCGTTTTCCAGGGCCGAAGCCACCTCTTCGGCCAGGAGGTGCAACACCGGCAGGTCTTCTTCCACGAAGGCCGCAGGAGTATCCATGCCGATTTCCAGCAAGCCCATGACCTGCTCGCCGGAGAACAGAGGGACGACAACCCACGTTCCCTCCAGGTTCGAGGACCAAGGGTGGCGCGGTTTCAAATAATCGGTGCCCTCTCGCAAGACTTGCAAAATCTCGGGGGGAAGGGACTCCTTCGCGCCCATCTCCAGCAAGGAAGACCAGCGGGGGCGCCCACCCCAGGGCGCCAAAACCTCTTTGTCCGCGTCCCATCGGTACAGCATGACGTGCGGCCACCCAAACACCTGCTGCATGTAACCCGTCAGGTCCTGGACCAATTCGTCCACCGGTTTGAGTTCCCACAGGCGGGCCATTTCGGCCACTTTGTGCAACCAGGCCAAACGGCGCTGGGAATACATGAACAACCGCGCGTGGTCCAGGGCCAGGGCCAGACGATTCACCAGGTCCCGAGCCAGCGTTTTCTCCTGTTCGTTCCATGTCTGCCCCTGGGGGCGCTCCAGTTCCAAAAGGGCCACCTGCTGACCGCGCAATTCCACAGGGAAGCGCAACACCCGTTCGTCGTCTTCCATCCGCTTCAAAACCTCTTGGGGCGCGACGACGCCGGGCAGGGGGTGCAGTTCCCGACCAATGTAGCGATACCCGCGGGGCAGATAGCGATTCACGAATTGTTCCCACGCCTGGGCGGTGAGCAGCCGCTGGGTGTGTTCCAGGGCTTTCAGGGCTTCCCGTTGTTGTTGGAACAGTCGGGCGTTGTACACGGCCACGGCCAACAGGTCGGCCACGATGCGCAGCGTGGCAATGTCGTCGGGGTGGAAGGCGCCCACTTTTTGACTTTGAATGTCGAGCACGCCCAGGACCTCGTCCCCCACTCGCAAAGGAAGGGCCATTTCGGAGCGAGTTTCCCGCCATTCGGCCACATAGAGGTAGAAGGGGTCTTCGGTCACGTCTTCCACCACCCGCACCTGACCGGTATGGGCCACGTAACCCACGATGCCCTGCTCCCCCACCCGCAAACGGAAGCCCCGCTCCACCAAGCGTTTGCCGCCGGGGGAACTGGCGGCCTGCAACACCGCCCACTGGCCGGTGGGGTCCAGGAGGAACACCCCCACCTGGTAAAAGCCAAAGCGTTGAGCGACCAGGTCCACCGCGGTTTGCAGGACCCGGTCCAGGTCCCGTTCCATAGTGATGGCCCGGCCGATGTCCGCGGCGGTATGGGTCTGGGCCATGCGGCGCTGCAAGGCGTACGTACGCTCCTGCACCTGTTGCTCCAAGAGGGTGCGGGCCTTCTCCACTTCATCCGCCATCTGGTTGAAAACCCGTACCAGCAAGCCAATTTCGTCGTCGGTGCGGGCTTTCAGTCGATAACGCCAATCGCCCTGGGCATACCGACGCACACCGCGGACCACTTCCAACAAGGGCTGAATCATCCGGCGCTGAAAGAGCCAGGTTTGGACCGCCAGCAACACAATCACGATGCCCGCGAACATGCCCGGCACCCACACCACCTGGGTCATGCTGACGCGAGCGCGGTCCAGGGCCTGTTTCTGGCGGCGCATGGCCACTTCCAACACGCGCTCCGTTTGTTGGGCAAGCCGGCCTTGTAACCGGTTCAAATGGTTCCCGATGCGGGTTGCGCTATCCCAGCGGCCCTGTTGCACTTCCAGCAACAGCGATTCGGACAGGTCCTCGGCCCGACGCAGCAAAATGAGCACCTGCACGATTTCGTCGGCCAGTTCGTCCTGGTATTGCTCGGCATCCAACCAGGCCTCGATATCCCGGATGATGCGACGCATCTTCCGAAGGCGGGCGCGCAGGGCCTCGATCATGCCTTCTTCGTCTCGGGTCAGGGAATAACGTAGCACGTCCAGCAACAGGCCTTCGATTTGAGGACGGGCTTCCAAAGCCAACACGACGGGAGGCACGGTTTCGAAAGCCGCGCTCACTTGTATGCGCGCTTGGGTCACAAAATACATCACCGTTGCGCCCAAAATCACCAAAAAGCCAATCAGAATGGCAGCGTGCCAACGAGCCGCGGTTTGCAACGAACGCCGCGGTTGCCATTCGTCCACAAAACCCGTCACTGCTTGTTGTTCCGGCAGGATTTTCTCATCCACCATGAGACCTTTCCTCGAAAAGCGTTTTCCTTCACCCGAACAGCGGGATTTTTGTCAAATCCTTTCGAAAAGCGCCACGCCGCGCTCATGCCTCTTCCGAGGCCGAGAAATGGACGGCGGGCGTGGCACCACCGCCGTTGGCTTCCGGCGTGAAGAACAACCGAACCTCCTGGGTGTGGAAAATCCGGCCCAGGTAGGCCAAGGCCTCGTCCAACAAGGATTCCACATCCATATGGCCTCCCACCCGTTCGACGAACCCGCGCCGGATTTCCTCCATGCGAATGTAGGCCCGACTCTGACGAAAGAGCAGGGTGGTTTGGAAAGCGGAAAGATAATGCTGCAAAGCGCTCTGAATCAAGCGCCGCTCGTCTTCGTTCCAGGGTCGGTCGCGTTCCAGTTCCACTTCCCCCACCAAAGCCCCGTGCAAGAGCAGCGGAAGGCGCAAGCGATTTCCCTCCTCGACCGGCTCGCCCATCTGGATTTCCATCTCCCCCTCAGGAAAGGCCTCGCTCCAGGCCTCTTCGGTCAGTTGGCGCTGCAAACCTTCCAGGCGTTGCAATACCTGTTGCAACTGGCGGAACAACCGGGCATTGGCCAGGGCAATGGCCAGCCGGTCGGCCAGCATCTGGAAAATTTGCATGGTCTCGTCATCGAACGCGTAAGGCGTTTGCGATTGCACCGTCATAGCCCCCAACACCTCACCCCGGGCCATCAAAGGCAGCGCCGCCTCCGAACGGGTCAGAGGGAGGTAAGGGTTGGGGAAGTGGGTCGGGTCTTCGCGCACATCCTGCGCCACCCGCATGCGCCGGTGGGCCACGGCCCAGGCAATCATGGAACCACCGCCCAGGGGCAGCCGGTAGCCTTCGGCTACCATGCGGCGCCCTGCCTCGCCGCTGCCGGCCACCAATTGCGCGAATTCCCGGTTGGGGTCCAGCGCGAAGACGCCTACGTAATACAGGTCAAAGGCCGATTGCAAGCGGTCCACGAATTCCCACACCAGTTGGTCCGGGTCCAGAATGTTGCTGATGACCTGGACGATGTCGGTGACGGTACGAATCTGATGGATGCGATTCTCCAAAATCTGGCCCTGTTCCTCCAGTCGCTGCCGTTCTCGGTCCAGAATCTGGGTCAACTGGTGGCTTTCTTCCAGAGCCGTTTCCAAACGACGGCGGTACAGATACAAAATCATTTCGCCGATTAAAGCCACACCAACCAAGACCGCCAAGGCAATACCCCAAGCATCCCCGTGGGACAGGGGGAGGCCCGGAGGAAAGGCGTTGTACAACGAAATGTAAAGCACCACGCCACCCGTCAGGACGAGCAACATGGTGTTGACCAACGAATGTGCCGTGGGAAGGAAAACCGCGCCAAACAACAAAGCGGAAAGCAAAAGGATGGATGCTTGCACGGGCGCGTCGAACACCACGGCGTTGAGAATGGCCATACCATAAGGGATGACCAACCACAACCAAACCCGGACGACGTAAGGGATGCGACGAATGAAGCGCCCCCACACCAACAGCACAAGCCACAAAATGGCCCCAATGTAGACCCATTGCAGGGGGGTGTTGCGCCACTGGACGGCCAGATACAACAACAGGGGAATGCCCAGCACCGCCCCCAACAGAAACACCCGGTACAGCAGGCGTTCCAGGTAGGTTTCCACAAAAGCCGAAGCGGAAAAGGTTTCGGCTTCGGGGCCATGTTCTGCAGGGGTTTGCGGTGGGGACGAAACCGGCATTGGGTGGTCCGTCATGCCGAAGCGCCTCCTTCGGTTTCTGCTGCTCCTTCAGCCCTGCCCATGTCTTGCACACGTTCACGTGCGGTGTCCAACACCGTAGGCACGTGGAGCCGGAAACGCACGCGCTGGGCGCGAAAGATGCGCTGCAGTTCGCCGGCCGCCTCCTGGGTGAGCACTTGGGGGTCCCACAGAGAAATCAGGTGGAGGCCCAACGTGTGCACCCATTCTTCCCGCTGCAAACGTTGCTCATAACGCTGCATACGCAACAAGTAAGCCAGAACCGGCCCCAGGTACTCCGTCAGCGTTTGCATTCGACTCAAGAATTCGGCATCGAAACGGTAGGCTTGATGCGCGTCCCGCAGGCCCCAAACTCCCACGATGCGGCCACCCACCTGGATGGGCATCCCTACCCAGGATTGCGGGATAGGACCTTGCATCAATGCGGGATACTCGGCCAAAACCTCTCGAACCTCGGAAGCCTCGTTGAACACTCGGGGTTCACCTGTTTTCAAAACCTGCTGCGCCAGAGCCCGGTCCACAGGCGACAACACCAGATGGTATTGGGCCTGTCCTTCCAAAAAGACGAAGGCATCGTGAATGGTGCCGGTTTCGTCGCCAAAGACAAAGAAATAATCGCCATTTTCGGTCAGGTTTTGCCGCAACAAACCCACCAGCACGTCCAGCGCCTGGCCCAAAGTGGGGGCCTCGGTGGCTTTGAGGAAGAAGGTCATCAGGACCTCCCACAAGCGCAGTCGGTCCTGTACCTCGGCACGATCCAACAACAAGCCCAACAGCAGCGTAGCCAGGTGCAACACGTGCAACATTTCCTGGGGGTATTCCCCGGGCCATTCCATACCCAAAAGCAACAGGGCCAGCAGCCGGTCCTGGGTCCATACGGGTATCAAGATGGTTCCTTTCCACTCCAATTCCTGAGTCAGGTCGCGAATCTCCTTCGGAAGTTGCTGCACAGCCCGGAGGGCTTCCAGGTCCGGTATGAGCAACCAGCGTTGTTCTTTGCTCAACGGAATCAGGGTTTCCACCCGACGTCCGGCCAGGGTCGCGGGATACAAAGGCTGCCAGATGTTCGAGGTTCCCTGACGGACCAAAAAGATGGAACGGGGAAAGTACCGCTCCAGGATGCGACCCACCGCGAAGAAGATGTCCATCAAATCTCCCCGGTCGGAGACTCCTTGCACCAAATGGATGGTCACCTGCACCAGGGTGTGCAAATGGATTCGCAACCAGGTTGCCTGGGCAAAGACCAGGCCGCTGACCAGGGTAGGCAACATTTCTCGAAGTTGGTTCTGGAATTCCTCGGTGAAGACCTGGGCCTGGGTACTGTACAGAATCAAAGCCCCCATCGGCCGCTCTCGCTGCACCAGAGGTGCCACCCAAACGGTCTGGAAGGGCGGAGGCACCTGCTGGTTATGGCTCTCGGCGGTGTAGAACAGAGGGGTTTTCTTGCGCAGGGCTTCCCGCACCCACGCCCGCTCGATGCGCAGCGAAACCGTGGCACCCTCGGGGAAATCCGGGGCCACCCGCCAATCCATGTCCTGCAAATCGTCGTTCCACAGCACCAGGACGGGGTACACCCCCGAGGGCAGGGTCTCACGCAAGCCCCAAACCATACCTTCCAAAAAGGCCTGGTAGGTCCAGGTATCGTGGGGCGCGTCCAGGGTCAGCCATTCCATGAGCAGGCTCACCTGGTACGTGCGGCGCCGCACCTCATCTTCCAGGCTGCGGTAAAGGCCCTCCAGCCGCGCGGCCATTTGGTTGAAGACCTGCGCCAACAGCGCGAATTCGTCCTGCCCTCGGGTAGGAATCCGGGTGTCCCAGCGGCCTTCGGCCAGAGCCTGCACGCCTTTAATCATGGCCTGCAGCGGCCGGGTAACCCGCCCGCCAAGCCACCAGGCTATAACCCACAGAAAAAGGGCCACCACCGTCGCTTGCAACACCAGGCCCCGAACGACCTGAGATACCAAAGGCCCAATGGTCGAAGCCAGATTGTAGCGGATACCGATGTAACTCTCGCCCTGAACCAAAGCGAAAGGCAAAAGCACCCAAACCTGGCCCCCGCCTTCGGGCAGATAAATCATCCAATGGCCATGGTCTTCGGTCGGATGGTAAGAATTTGGGGGGCGAAACACGCGACGAACGGGCTTCTTGCTCCACAACTGGAACAGGAAAACCCAATCCGAGTCGGCAAGGGGAACGTTAAGCAACCGGTTCCGAACCTGTTCGGGCGTCCAAATCTGCCATTCATCTTCCAAAATGAAACCCTCTTGGGTCCGGGTCACCAGCACGGGCGCCCCGCCCAGCACCCGGAAGGACGCCATCCACTCTTGCACCCCCTCTGGAGGAATGGCGCCCAGCATCCACCACGTCGTCCCTTGTGCGTCCTGCACCCGGTTCACCAGGGCTATCCAAGGCTTCTGAAAGCCCAGGGGCGCCTCCTGCCCCCATAAAATCCCCTGAATGGCCTCACCTTGTCCGTTTGCCAGGTCATGGGTCGCCGTCGAGGCCTTGATGGCTTCCACAAGTTCGGGAGAAAGCCGCTTTTGCTCCCACGCCTCCTGGGTGGCCAGCCAAATCCGGCCTTCTTCGTCCACAATGACCACGTCCCGCACCCACAACGCCTCCTGGTGAGGACCCATCACACCGGTAACCAGGGCCGAAACCAGGCGTGCGCGCAACCGTTGAAAATGCACCGAATCCGGGTCGGTTTGGGGCAAAGCGGCCAGGTCTTTCTGAAAGGCCGGTTCGTGGGCCACCGAATCCAAAAGGTAGTCTTGTAAGGCCAAACGACGGCCCACGTCTTCCAAACTTACCTCAAAGACCTGCCCGGCGCGGTTTCGTAAGCCCTGGATGTTCCCGTTGAGAAAAGTCACGTAAATGTACACATGAACACTGACGATCACCGGCAGGAAAATCAAGAACAGCCACAAGGCCGTACGAAAGCGGTGGCTTCGATACCAGGGGATGCGTTGTGGCACGGCTTCCAGGGAGGGGGTTACAGTTCCCATACATCCTCTCCGGCCAGGATGCGACGGATTTGGTCGGGGAAACGGTCGGGGTCCAACGGCTTGCCGATGAAACCGTCGAAACCCGCCTCTTTGGCCTTGCGCATTTGCTCGACGCTGGCCTCGGCCGTCACCGCGACCACGGGCACGTCCTTCCAACGTTCCGAAGCGCGCAACTTCTTCAACGCCTCATACCCATCTTCGTAAGGAAGACGGATGTCCATCAAAATCAGGTCGATCTTGGGGAGCGTATCGGCGAATTCCACCACCTCGTAGCCCGAGGTCTTCCACTTGGTTTCAATACCGATGTAACTCAACATGCGCGCGATGAGCACGAAGTTGGCCACGTTGTCTTCCACCACCAGGACGGTGGCCTCCTCGGGAGGTACCGGCTTGCGCTTGCGCGCGACGCGGGTCTCCGGGGTAGGTTGGGAAGTTTCCGAAGGAGAAACGGTGGGGCGACCTTCTTCCGTCATCATGAGCCTCTCTCATGGGATACAGGGGTGTGCAAATACTTCTCAATCAACTGGGGAAAGGCGTCAATGTCCAGCGGCTTGGGGATGTAGCCATCGCATCCCACCTGAAAGCAACGGATAGGCGTATCTTTGAGCACATCGGCCGTCAGGGCTACGATGGGCACCCGGTCCAACTCGGGTCGCTGCCGCAACTGGCGAGCAATGGTGTAACCGTCTACCTCGGGAAGGTGTAAATCCAGGAGGATGAGGTCGGGCTGCAAACCCTGATCCAACAAAGCCATGAGTTGGTCGGCCCCTTCGGCCTCGATGAGTTCATGCCCCATCACGCTTAAAAGACGACGTACCAGCAACCGGTTTTCCGGGTTGTCTTCCACGTACAAAATGCGCGCCATTCGTCATCCTTTCTCACACCCAAGAAGGTGTTTCCTTAACTATAGCACAAGGTCTCTCCAGGGGAAGCCAGACCTTTGGCCATTTCGGATTATCCGAAGCCACCGCCTCCACCC
>JALWJZ010000059.1 GCA_026996855.1 Anaerolineales bacterium | reverse complement strand
GCCTTTCTACCTTGAAAAGTGCCGTGCACTTTTCCCCCGCCTTTCGAGACAGGGACAGGCCGGGCGGGGGAACCCGGCCTGTCCGGTGAGGGGGTATGGGGCCTTTCTACCCTGAAAAGTTCCGTGCACTTTTCCCCGCCTTTCGAGACAGGGACAGGCCGGATGGAGTAACCCGGCCTGTCCGGTGAGGGGGTATGGGGCCTGTAAGGGGAAAGCAAGGGCAGGAAGGAACGACCTCAGCACCTGGATGGCGGCGGTTCTCGTGCTCCCTGGCGGTGGATTCTCTTCAACATCGGGGCGCCTCCTTGAAATCCATGGTCACCCTTACCATAGCACCGAAACAAAAGGGGTGGCCTTGCACTCGTCTGGCGTGTACATCAAAATCATCTCACAATTGTCTGGCACGGTGCTATTTTTGCCTGCCGCTTCCGGACACGGGCATGGTATGATCCACACGGGCGGTCTGGAGCGGCCGCCCGTTTTGTTTTTCCTCTTTGGTACACTTGTAGAAAACCTCGGGTTTTAGTGGCGTTTTGGTCCGTACCACCAAATCCATCGGATGGTTAGGAGTATACCCATGGAGACGACCCGCATTCCCGTCATCTTGAGCGGTGCCCGGACGCCTTCGGGGCGTTTCCGAGGCGTGTTGAGTCCGCTGCCCGCGCCCAAACTTGCCGCGTTTGCCGTGCGGGCCGCGGTGGAGCGTGCCGGACTTCCCGATTTGGAGGAACTGGACCAGGTCATCATGGGGAACGTGGTTTCCGCCGGGGTGGGCCAGAACCCGGCCCGGCAGGCCGCCATTTTCGGCGGCGTTCCCCCCACGGTGGGCGCGTTCACGGTGAACAAAGTGTGTGGTTCCGGTTTGCAAGCCGTGATGCTGGCCGCCCAGGCCATTCGCGCCGGCGATGCCCAGGCCCTGGTGGCCGGGGGCATGGAATCCATGAGCCGCGCGCCCTACCTGGTGTACGGTCGTCTGGGTGAGTTGCGCTTCGGCCATGCCCAAATGCAGGATGCCCTGATTCAGGACGGCCTGTGGTGCGCGTTCGAGAACTGGCTCATGGGTGACGCCGCGGAGTTCATCGCGGAGGCTTACGACATTTCCCGGGAGGAAATGGACCGCTACGCGTACGAGAGCCACCGGAAGGCCGTGCGGGCCACCGACGAAGGCGCCTTCCGGGAGGAAATCGTGCCCGTGGAAGTGCCCCAGCGTAAGGGCCAGGTGCAGGTGGTGGAGGTGGACGAAACGCCCCGTCGGGATACCAGCCTGGAGGCCCTGGCGCGCCTCAAACCGGTCTTCAAGCCCGACGGCAGGGTGACCGCGGGCAACGCGCCCAGCCTGAACGATGGCGCGGCCGCGCTGGTGGTGACTTCGCTGGCCTACGCGGAGCGCATCGGCGCGGAACCCATGGCCCGTATCGTGGGGTACGCCAACGCCGCGGTGGAACCCAAGTGGATTTTCCGCGCGCCGGCGCTGGCCATCCCCAAATTGCTGGAAAAGGTGGGCTGGAGCCTGGACGACGTGGACCTTTTTGAAATCAACGAGGCCTTTGCCGCCCAAATCCTGGCCAACGGCAAAGAACTGGGCCTGGATTGGAGCAAGGTCAACGTGCACGGCGGTGCCATCGCGCTGGGGCATCCTCTGGGCGCCTCCGGCGCGCGCATCCTGGTTACCTTGCTGCACGCGCTCAAGCGGTACGACCTGCGCCGCGGCGTGGCCGCCCTGTGCCTGGGCGGCGGCGAGGCCGTGGCCATGGCTGTGGAACGGGTATAATGGGGAGGCCCGGGAAAGCGCTTTCCCGGGCCTCCTGCACCTGACACCCAAACGGAAAAAGGCCGCGCGAGCCTTTTTCCGCACTTTTTTGTCTGGAGGAACCGATATGCGGAAAATCGCGGTCATCGGGGTGGGTTATGTGGGCCTGGTTACCGCGGCCGGCTTCGCGGACCTGGGCAACCGCGTGGTGGGCATGGACATCGACGAAGAGAAAATCGAAAAACTGCGCCGGGGCGAGATGCCCATTTACGAGCCGGGCCTGGAGGAGATGGTGTGCCGCAACATGAAGATGGGCCGCCTTTCCTTCACCACCTCCTATGACGAGGCCCTGGACGGCGCGGAATTCGTCTTCATCGCGGTGGGCACGCCCCCTGGCGCGGACGGCGAGGCCGATTTGCGCTATGTGGAAGCCGCGGCCCGTTCTATCGCCGAGCACATGCGCCATCCCCTCATCATCGTGAACAAATCCACCGTGCCCGTGGGCACGGGGGATTGGGTGACCCAGGTGGTGAAACAGCACCAAAAGGAACCCATCCCCTTCTCCGTGGTGTCCTGTCCCGAGTTCTTGCGGGAGGGAAACGCCATTCAGGACTTCATGAACCCCCACCGCATCGTGTTGGGTTCCACCGACCCCGAGGCCGCGGAAAAGGTGGCCCAGTTGCACCTGCCCCTGCGCGCGCCCATCATCGTCACGGATTTGCGCACCGCGGAGATGATTAAGTATGCGTCCAACGCGTTCTTGGCCACCAAGATTTCCTTCATTAACGAAATCGCCAACATTTGTGAGGCCATGGGCGCGGACGTGAAAGAAGTGGCTGTGGGTATGGGCTACGACCCCCGCATCGGCCCCCATTTTCTGGAGGCCGGTTTGGGCTTTGGCGGTTCTTGTTTCCCCAAGGACGTGCAGGCCCTGGCCTACGCCGCGGAGGTCATGGGTCGGCATCCCCAGTTGCTTCGGGCCGTGCTGGACATCAACCAGGACCGCCGGCGCATGGCCGTGGAACGGGTCAAGGAGATGCTGGGCGGCTCCGTGGCCGGGCACGTGGTTGGTCTGTTGGGCCTCTCCTTCAAGCCCAACACCGACGACATGCGGGAAGCGCCTTCCATCGACATCGCCCGCTATTTGCTGGACGAGGGCGCGCGGGTGCGGGCTTACGACCCCATTGCCATGGACAACGCGCGGCGCATCCTCCCCGAGGTGGAATACTTCCCCGACCCCTACAGCCTGGCCGAGGGCGCGGACGCGCTCATCGTGGTCACGGACTGGAACGAGTTCAAGCACCTGGATTTGGAACGCATCAAGAACCTGATGCGCCGTCCTGTGCTGTACGACGGACGGAACATCTACGACCCCAAGACCATGTTTGAATTGGGCTTCATTTATCGCGGGGTGGGCCGGGGGTATCCGGCTCCCGAAAACCCGGAACCGCCGGGCCTGACCATGGCCAAGGCCGGAGGCCTATGACGCACCACCTGCCCCCCGTTTGCGATTACGAAGGCTCCGATTATCAGTTCCGCTTTTGGGAGCGGGGCGGTCGGGAGTACGAGGACCGGGCCGAAGTCCTGGCCCTGCGGGCTTTGATGCCTCGGGGCCGGGGCCGACTTCTGGAACTGGGCGCGGGTGCAGGCCGCATGACCCCCCGTTACCAGGGGTTCGACGAAATCGTGCTCACGGATTACGCCCGAAGCCAGTTGCGCCTGGCCCGACAGCGCCTGGGGCGGGGTCGGGGAGGCACCCGGTACGCCTATGTGGCGGCCAACGTGTACGCGCTGCCCTTCCCGGAGGCTTCCTTCGACGCGGCCACCATGATTCGCACCATGCACCATCTGGTGGAGCCGCTGCGCGCCTTGCGGGAGGTGCGCCGGGTGCTGAAGCCGGGAGGGGTCTTTTTGCTGGAATTCGCCAGCAAGCGCCATTTGAAGGCCGTCTTGCGGTACCTGGTCCGGCGGCAGAGGTGGAACCCCTTTTCCCCGGAACCGGTGGAATTCGCGCCTTTGAACTTCGACTTCCACCCCCGCCGCATGGAGGAATGGGTGCGAGCGGCCGGTTTTCAGGTGGAAGCCCGCCGCGCGGTGTCCTATTTCCGGGTGGGCTTTTTGAAGCGGCACGTACCCTTGCGCTGGTTGTTGTTCTGGGAACGGCTGGCCCAGGCCACCGGGCGCTGGACCTGGAGTCTGTATTCCCCCAGCGTGTTTCTTCGTTTGCGCGCGGTGTGACGTGCTTTCGATAACCAGGCATGGCCCATGACGACGAAACGGCTCCGTTACTATGTAGTCTGGAAAGGCCGCCGGCCCGGGGTGTACACCACCTGGGAGGCGTGCAAAGCCCAGGTCGATGGATACCCCGATGCCCGGTACAAGGCTTTCCCCACCCGGGAAATGGCGGAACGCGCGTATCGCCTGGGACCCGAAGCCGCGAGGTTGCCCACGTGGGTGCTGGCCGAGCCAGGCCCGCAAACCCCGGCCCTGGCCGTGGATGCCGCGGCTTCCCAGGCCCGGGGGCGGGTGGAACTACAAGGCGTACTGTTGCTCCCGGAAGGAAAAGTGCGCCCTCTGTTTCGAGAAACTCTGACCCACGCCACGGTGCCCATTGGTGAATATCTGGCTATCGTGCGGGCGCTGCAGTGGCTGCACCAACGGGGGAAATTCCTGCCCGTATACACCGATTCCTCCACGGCCTGGCATTGGTTGCAAAAAGGCGGACCATCCCCAAACACCCTGCGTCGCCTGCCCCCCACGACCCGTCGCCTGGTGGAAGAAGCCCGTTCCTGGTTGCAGGCCCACCCCGGCCCGTGGGATGTACGCCTGTGGGATACCGCCCATTGGGGCGAGAACCCCGCGGATTTTGGGAACAAATGAAGTTCAAGGCCCGTTGTATGAATGCCCATTGGCTGTTTTGTTTCGTGCTGGGGGTGTATTTGCTCACCTCCTCCTTCCGCATCGACAGCGGCGATGGCGAAGCCATGTATCGGGTGGCCTATGCCTTGGCGGCCCGGGGAGAGGTCGCCATCCAGCCGCTGGAAGCGGGACACGAATTGCTGTTGGATGCGCAGGGGCGGGCCGCGCGGATGAAGGGCGTGTCGGGGTACGGTATGGTCGGCCGGGATGGTCGTTTTTACGCCAAGTACGGTTTGGGTTGGTCCCTGGTGGCCGCGCCCTTTGTGGCGTTGGCTCGTGTTGTCCATCCTCTGTTCCCTTCGGTGGAAGAAGGCCTGCTCACCCGCATAGCGGTGCTTCTGGTCAATCCTCTGGTTACCGCCGCCGCGGTGACCGTGTTTTATCGATTGGCCCGCCGTTTTTACCGTGAACCACTCGCGCGACTGTTGGCCTTGTTCCTGGCCCTGGGTACGCCGGTTTGGTATTACGCTCGGAGTGCCTTTAGCGAACCTCTGGCCATGTTTCTGCTTTTGGGGGCTTTGGAAACCTTCGAGCGAAAGCGTTTTGGGTGGACCGGGGTCTTGTTGGGTTTTATGCTGGTGGTGCGGCCTGCCACGTTCATTTTGCTTCCCGTGTTGTTGGGGTGGTTTGGGTGGCGCTTCCCTCCTGTACAAGGGAACCGTAAACCATGGATGGTCTTGTTGTTGCCGCTGCTTGGGGGGCAAATGGTGGTGTTCGGATACAACTGGTGGCGTTTCGGGGGCCCTTTGGACTTCGGCTATCGGCATGTAGGGTGGGATACACCCCTTTTTGAAGGGTTGTATGGACTGCTGTTCAGCCCCGGTAAGGGCCTTTTTCTCTACGCACCCGTGCTCCTGCTTTTCTTTCCCGGGATTTGGCTTTGGGGAAAAGGTTCCCATGCCCAACGGCAGTGGCGGGTTTTGGCGATTGGGCTGTTGACTGTTCAAACGTTGTTCTTGGCCGTCTATCGCCACTGGGATGGCGGTGGAGGTTGGGGGCCCCGGTTGTTGATGCCTGTGGTGCCCTTTTTCGTCCTGCCCATTGGCAGCGTACTGGAGCGGTGGTGGTCGCGAAAAGGGTTGCAGTTTTTCGCGGCTCTCTTGTTCAGCCTTTCAGTCACAATCCAAGTGCTTGGCCTTTCGGTCAATTGGGCGCGCCATTTGCAAAAGATTCGCGTGGCGTCCTCCTCATGGGAAGGGTATTTAGAACGCATTCACTTCCATTGGCGGGCGTCTCCTATTTTGGGCCAAATTCAAGCCTTGCGGGAAGTTGCGGGTCTGTTGCGCGACCCAGTCTCTCGGGATGCGTTGAAGGGCTTGGTCATGGCATCTTCCGACCAGGTCGAAGCCCAGCAGCGGCTATCTTTCAACGTCCCGGATTTTTGGCCGGTGTACGCTGCCTTTTTAGGTTTGAACACGGTCTTTTGGGGTGTGGCTTGGGGCTTACTGGCCGCAGGGACCGGGTGGTGCGGACGACGTCTGTTCAGGTCCATAGCCCCGCCCACACACTGAGCAGCACCAATAAGAAGCCGATGGCCAGAGCCATGCGGCGGATGACGTCGCCCTCCCGGCCGTGGAGACCCACCGTGCCCGTGCCCACCAGCACCTTGGTGGGCGCCATGACCGACCCCACCGCGCCCCCTGCGGCCTGGGCGGCCAGAATGATGGGCACGCTCAGATCCAGCGCCCGGGCGGTGTACAGTTGCAACGGCCCGAAGAGTACGTTACTGTTCAGGTTACTTCCGGTGAGGAAACCGCCCAGCGCGCCCAACCAGCCGGCCAGGTACCGGTAGAAGGGTCCGCTCCATTGGGCTAAGGTCTGGGCCAGCAGCGTGGTCATGCCCGCGTGGTACATGATGAGGGCCATGGAAACGATGAGGAACACCGCGCTGGCCACTCGCGCCACCTGTTGGGCCGTGGTGTGCAGGATGCGCTTGGGCGCTTCGGGGTCGTAGAATCGTCGATAGAGCATGTACGAGACAAACGCGGCCAGAAAGAGGGGAATGCCGGGGTGACGCAAGGGCCGCAAGGCCCTCCCCGGGCCGGCGGGTACGCGAAAGCCCAGCCCAGTGACCGTTTCCGGGAAATGGGGTTGCCAGACCCATTGACCCAACCAGGCTCGAGCCGCGGGCCAGACCTGAATGACCAGAATGGCCAGGAGCAGCACCCCGTACCCGCTCAAGGCCAGGGCCAGGCGTTTCCAGTCACGAGGCGACATAGCCTCCCCGTTGCCCTGGCGTTGAAATCCGGCCACGGCCAGCCCGGCAGCGATGCCGCCCATCCCTGCCAGCAAAGAACCCACGGGCCACAAGCCCGCGCGCACCGCCAGCACCAAAACGCCTCCCATCACCCCGCCCATGACCAGGGTGGGCAGCCAGAGACGGCGCACGGCCTGCCAGCCTTTGTACACCAGCAGAACCACGAACCCCGTACCCACCGCGAGCAAAGCCGACGCCCAGGCGGCCTGTATCGCAAGGGTTTCGGCCGGCAGGTTGGTCGCGGCCAAAAGGCCGCGGAACGGCGTACCCAGGGAGCCAAAAGTCACGGCCCATCCATGTCCCACGCTGCTGACCACCACGGCCACCAGCGGGTCGAATCCCAGGCCCACGAGCAATGGCGCAGCCACGGCCACGGGCACGCCCAGGCCGCCGCTTCCTTGAATGAAGGAGGGGAAGGCCCAGCCCAGAATGAGGAGTTGCATCTCCGAGTAGGTGGTCAATCGGGGGAGGAAGGCGGCCAGCACCCGAAAGATACCGGCTTCTTTCACCACCTGGAAGAAGAAGTACGCGCCGCTGATGATGATGAGAATGTCCAGCCAGAGGAAGAAGGCCTTGGCATGGGCCACCCAAAGCCCCTGTCCCGAGAGGCGAAAGAGGCCCAGGGACAGCCCAACGGTCACCAAATACGCGGCCAGGCCTGCCTTACGCGCAGGCCAACGCCATCCTACCATGAGCACTGTAAGCACCAGGATGGGCAGCGCGGCCCAGGGCCACAAGGAAGCCACCACGTCGCTCCTTTCGGTAGAGGATTGCCAAGGTCATCGGGAAAGTGTGCTCGAGCGGGACGTGCTCAACCGATGCGGGTTTCCGCACCGTCTTCGCTTTTCTTCCCCAGTCCCAAGATGCCGGCTTTGAGCACTTTGAATCCCAGCAAAGCGCACTTGATGCGGGCCGGACTGAGTCTCAAACCGATCAGGTCCAGGACGAACTCTTTGGACAGTTGGCGCACTTCGTCCAGGGGTTTTCCCTGAATACTCTCCAGCAACAGGTCGGCAGACGCGATGGAAATGGCGCACCCCTCTCCCTGAAAACGGGCCTCTTGAATGCGCCCCTGGTCGTCCAGTTTGACCTGAATACGAATACGGTCCCCGCACAGGGGGTTTTCGTCCTCGTATTCGAAGTCCGGCTTCTCGATGCTCCCTCGAAAACGGGGACGCTTATAGCGTTCGATGATGATTTCCCGGTACAGGTCTTCCATGTTCGCTTCTCCTTGGGTCGAGGTTGTCTCCCTTCCCAATGATGCCGGGGCCGTTCTTTTTGGAGGGAGCGCATCCCATTATACTCTCCGTTTGAAAGCGGGGTGTCCCCGGCTTCCCAGGATTGGCCTTTTCAAAAAGATGAGATTGAGATTCGGATTTCAGTGATGCCCCGTTTTTCGAGCCATAGGGTAGGCGGCTTGCCGTCCAAAGCAAGACCTTCTTTGTGGGGTTATTGTCTGTCTTTTTGAGACAGGCGCAGCCCGCCTCAAAAAGCCAAGGTTCAGAAACGGGGTGTCCCTTGCTCTTAAGGGTTTTTCATTCTACGAAGCCAAGAAACGAGGCAACCCCTGCTATAATGACGCCATGAAGCGTTGGTGGTGGTTTTTGCTTTTGGCCCTGGGTGTTGGTTTTCTCTTTCGTCACCATCAAGCCGTATTGGAAGCCGTACGCGTGGTGCAGCAAGGGATATGGTGGTGGATTGGGTTCGCCTTTCTGTTCCACTTGGGATGGATCGCCCATACGGCCTTGTTGCTTTGGGGCCTCTACCAGGCCCTGGGGCTGCGCGAGTCGCCCTGGCGTCTGGCTTTGATGGTACTGAGCAGTCATTTCATCAATCTGGCGGCCCCCACCGGCGGCGTCAGTGGCGTGGCCTTTTTGGCCTCCGATGCGCATCGCCGGGGCAAACCGGCTTCGCGCGCGTTGGTCGCGGCCACCTTGTACATCTTCTTCGAGCATCTGGGCTTTCTGCCGGTGCTTTTCCTGGGGCTGTGGGTGCTGATTCGGCGGAAGCGCCTCACCTGGACCGAACTTTCGGCCGCGGCCATCATGGTGCTCATTGTGGTGGGCCTGTTTGTGGTGGTAGCCTTGGGTCTGTGGGCGCCTGCCTGGCTGGAACGCCTGTTGACCGGTTTGGCCCGTCGGCCGCCGGGCTTCCTGCTGCGCCGTCGAGGGTGGTCCCGCTCCCAGTTGGAACAGCGGGTGCGGGGCTTCGTGCGCGATTTGACCACCAGCCTGCGGGTGTTTCGGTTCCATCCGCGGCTTTTCCTGCTGTTTTACCTGGTGGCCACTACGGCGCGGCTGTGGCACCTGGCCGTCATGGTTTCCGTCTTCCTGGCCTTTCGCCTGCCCCTCTCACCGGGAACGTTGGTAGGGGCGTACATGGTGGGGCATTTGTTCCTGGTGGTTTCCCCGGTACCGGGGGGTATCGGGTTCGCGGAGGGCGCCATCACCGTGCTTTTGACTTCGGCCGGGTTCGCCTTGCACGACGCTTTCGTGGTGGCCCTGTCTTACCGCACGGTGACGTTTTGGATGCCCTTTTTCCTGGGTATGTTGGGTTTTCGTATTCTGGACCGCACCGCGGTTTCTCCTCGGGTTTTGGCCCTTCCGCGAGGGGTTTCCGAAGGAAGCGAACCCCATCGACACCTGGGCGAACGCTCGTAAACGGCCGTTTGGCACGCTCCGCGCGATTTTGACGTCATTCAACGAGGAAAACCTCCATGTTGGAGCGACTTGGACGCTACGAACTGCACGATATCTTGGGCCAGGGCGGTATGGCCACGGTTTACCGTGGCTACGACCCCTTGATGGGCCGCGAGGTGGCGGTCAAAGTGCTCATTCCCATTCTGGCCCGGGACCCGGTCTTCCGCAGCCGTTTCGAGGGGGAAATTCGCGCGGTGAGTCGCCTGGAGCATCCGGCCATCGTGCCGGTGTACGATGCCGGTGAGGAAGAGGGGCATCTGTACCTGGTCATGCGCCTTATGGAGGACAATCTCCGCAACCGCCTGCGGGAAGGCCCCCTTTCCTTTGCCGAAGCCCTGGGGATTTTGCAACGGGTGGGTTCGGCTTTGGACGCGGCCCACCGGGCCGGTATCATCCATCGGGATGTGAAGCCCAGCAACGTGCTCTTCGACCGCTACGGCGCGGCCTATCTCACCGATTTCGGCATCGCACGACTGGCCTCGTTGAGCGAAACCCTCACCGGTTCCCAGTTGATGGGAACGCCCACGTATATGAGTCCCGAGCAAATCGAGGGCCGTAAAGACATCGACCACCGGGCCGATGTGTACGCCCTGGGGGTGCTGCTCTTCCACATGCTGGCCGGTCAGCCGCCCTTTCAGGGGGAAACGCCCAGTCGGGTCATGTTCCTGCATTTGACCGAGCCGCCGCCTTCCATTTTGCATTATCGCCCCGATGCCCCGCCTGAATTGCAAAAAGTGCTGGAGAAGGCCCTGGCCAAGCGGCCCAAGGACCGGTTTTCGTCCGCCCTGGAACTGGTCCAGGCCGCAGAGCAGGCTTTGAGCACAGTCATCACACCGTCGTCGCGTCCTGCTTTCGTCACCGGGCCGCGTACGTCCATCGGCGAGGCCTCCCCCCCTCTTTCGGAGGCCGGAGGCGGTGCAGGCCAGGGGCCACCCCCGGAACCCACGCCCACGGCTACGGGCAGCCGTCAACCTTTGCCCGCTGAGCCGTCAGGCCGGCGACGGGGTTTCGTGGGTTGTGTCACCTCCTTGCTGACCTTGCTGGTGGGATTGGCTTTCCTCCTCTTCTTCGTGGCCCCGCGTACGGGGTGGGCCCAGCGTCTCCCGTCATGGACGAACCTGGTGCCGGGTTTGGGGCACCTGGCAGAGACGTCTACAGTTCCCCTGCCTTCGCCCACGGATAGGACCACCGTCGCGGCCGTGGCTTCGGCGACGTTTACACCCACCTTCACACCGATGCCCACGAGCACGCCCACGCCTACTTCCACGCCAAGCCCAACACCGACCCCTTCCCCAACGCCGACACCCACGCCGCCCCCTGGCATGTTGGGCGGCCCTTTGGTTCAGGGGAGCGACCGGGTGGCTTTCGTATGGAACAACGACTTGTGGACCATGACCACCGACGGACGGGATTTGCAACGCCTTACCCAGGATGAATTGCGGGAGCACAGCCTCTTTTGGCGGGATGCCCGCCAACTTTTCTACACGGCCGGTCGGTGTGCGTATCGTTTCGACCTGCTGACCGGAAAGCCCCAGGAAGTGTTTTGCCTGGAGAAGACTCCCCTTCAGCAATTCGCCCTCTCCTTCGATGGGAAATGGGCCGGCCTGTTGGTGGATGGTGACTTGCACGTGTTCGCTTACCAGCCGCAAGCATGGCCCGGGGTTTTGTGGTCGTATACCGACTTCCTGAGCAATATGGAACGGTGTTCTTTCGTAGGTTTCAACGTGGCGGATTTCCTCTGGGGCGTGGATGACACGGGCGCGCAAGTTTTACTGGTGCGTATGCGTCAGAAATACGGTGCCAAGCAGGGACATCGTTTGGAGAAACTCTCCTTCGAGCAGTGCCCCGGCGATTTCCAGCGACGGTATCTCTTCCCGTTGGTTCCCGAGCGGGTGACCGGTTTCCTCCAGTTGCCCGTGATTGCCGACATGGCCTGGAACGGGGTGCACTTGGTGGCCATCACACCGTTGATGCAGAAGCCCGATTGGGGCCACCTGCATGGCGCTTTCAACGACGAAATCCGGCTTTTGAACCCGGTTCAGGGACGCTGTTGTTATCGTCTTCCGGCCATGGCCCCCAACGAGCAAAGCATCTTCGTCATTTACGGGGAAGAGGCGGCTCCACCTTATCAGGTCATTTCCTGGAGCCTGTTCGCCTGGGAGCAGCCGCAAGAAGAGGGCTGGCGGGAGATTCCCTGGCCCGACGACATTCCCCTGGAAGAGCTCACGGATTGGGCCTGGCGTCCGGCGCGCTCATCCCCTTGAGGTTTGACGTCGGAGCAGGCGCTCCTTCATAGGGGGAAGGCCTTCGGCCCGGTTTTTTGGAGGGCGAATGAGGGGATGGGCCGGGAAACGTCACTCCGGGGCCTCCAAAAGCCTTCGCACCGTTTCCCATACCCGATCGAACATCTCCGGGGTCAGGCGTCCGGTTTGGGTGTTCTGGCGGCTGGGGTGGTAAGAGGCCACCAGCCAGGGTAAATCCGGTCCCAGCCGGTGTACCACGCCGTGGCCGAAGGCAAGCCGCGGCACGGGATGCCCCAAGTGTTCCCGGTACACCCGCAGCACGCCGTGGAACGCGATGCGCCCCAAAGCCACCACCACCCGCAGCCTCGGCCCCAGCAGGCGGATTTCTTCGGCCAGGTAGGGCAGGCAGTTGCGGATTTCTTCCGCCGTGGGCCGATTTTTCGGGGGTACGCATCGGCACACCGCGGTGATGTACATGTCCTTCAGGGCCAGGCCGTCCTCTCGGTGGCGAGATTCGGGCTGATTGGCGAAATCCGCCCGGTACAGGGCCGGGTAGAGGAAGTCCCCCGAAGCGTCGCCGGTGAACATCCGGCCGGTACGGTTCGCGCCGTGCGCGCCCGGTGCCAGCCCCACCACCAGCACCCGGGCCTGACGGTCGCCAAAGCCGGGTACGGGTCGGCCCCAGTACGCCTGGTCGCGGTAGGCCCGGCGCCGCACTCGGGCCACTTCTTCCCGCCAGGCTACCAGACGGGGGCATTTGCGGCAGGCCAGAATTCGGCGTTCCAGGTCGTCCCAGGGGTTGGTGGTGTGGGTCATGGCTGGCAGCCCTCCCCGTAATCGAAGGCTTCCACGTCTCGCAATTCCAGGGGGCTTCCCGGGTCCGGGGTGTAACCGCAGAAGTCCGCGCGCATGGCCACCATGCTCATCTGGGTGTAAAGGGGGAGCAGGGGCAAATCCTGGGCCAGGCGGGCCTGGGTGAAGGTGAAGGCTTCCTGATACCCCTCCCGCTCCGGCGGGTTGAGGAGCACACGGCGACAGGCTTCATCAAAGGCGGGCTGGCTGTAGGCGTGGTAGTTCCAGCCTTCCCAGTCGTACCGAAACGCGTCCTGCTGGTGGGCTTCCTTGGGCCATACCCGGCGCATCCAGAGCACGTCGCCAATGGTGACCTCGGGGGGCCCGGGTATGGCCTCCGACAGCCACAAATGGCACATGATTTCGGGGTGGAGGGTCCAGGCAAACAGGGCCATGTGCACCCGCCGTCCGAAAACCGGGCCTTCGGGGCCGGTGGCCAGGAACTCTTCAGGCGGGTAGGTCTGGACCTCCACCTGGATGCCGCATTGAGCCAGGTCCTGTTGGATGCGGGCCGCGGCTTCCCGGCGCAGGGGGGCCTGGGTGGTGGCCAGCACCAGGTGCAAAGGTGCATTCGGTCGGACCCACAGGGAGGGCTTGCCCCGGTATTGCCGGGGCGTTTGCGGATTGCGGTCGTGGTCCACCCAGCCTGCTTCCTCCAGGAGTTTTTGGGCCTGCTCGGGGTCGTAGGGATAGGTGGGAAGGGTTTTCACGGCCAGGGGGTGCGCTTCCGGCAGGTAGGAGGTGTAAGGAGCCACGAAACCCCCGTAGACCTCCCGAATGATGGCCTCTCGGTCGATGCACATGGCAATGGCTTTGCGCACCCGCTCGTCGTGCAGGGGCCAACTGGGGTCTTTGTACTGCAACCCGTCGTCCAGGGCCTGGTGATACAACACGAAGCCCAGGTGTTCCAGGGCCGGGCCCGGTGCCAGGGACACCTGAACCTTGTCGGATTTGGCCAGGGCGAAGAGGAGTTTGGTCTGATGTTCCAGCCCTACGGTTTCCGAGACGAAGTCGCATTCCCCGGTCATCAACGCGGCCAGGGCCTCTTCGGGGTTGGGGAAGAAGCGCACCAGGACCTTGGTGAAGCGGGGCAGTCCTTCGTCGCGCCGGAAGTAGTAAGGGTTGGGGACGAATTCGATGAATTTGCCCGGTTCCCAGGTGTTTAGTTGGTAGGCCCCCCAACCCAGGGGTCGGCGATGGACCTCTTCCAAGGTGTTGAGGGTGCTCACATCGTATTGACCCAGGCGATGGGATGGCAGAGGCGTCCAGAAGTTGCGGGCATACGTGTTGTTCAAAAAGCCTGGCAGGCCCACCCATTCCACCGTGCGCTCGTCCAGCGCGGTGTACTGCGCGGTGCGCTGCAAAACCCAGGGTTGGTTGGGCACGCTTCCCTCGGCCTGGGCAACCCGGAAGGAGAACACCGAATCGGCCGCGGTCACGGGTTGGCCGTCGGACCAGCGGGCATCGTCGCGGAGGCGAAAACGGACCACCAGTTGGTCCAGGGTGGCGGTTTCCTCCTCCGGCCCCAGGGTGCGGGCGCAGGCGGTGTCCGCGCATCCCGCGGGACGATACCGCACCCCGGCCTGCAAACGCACCACCCGGCCTTCCGCGTCCACCATTTTCTCCCCCAGGCGCACCTGGACCGTGCGGATTTCCGCGTCACCGTTCTCCAGCGAAGGGAGCCGCTCCAGAAGCACCGGCACGTCCTGGAAGTTGCGGTAGTCGATGGGTCCGTCGTAGAGCAGTTGGAGCAGGTTCCAGGCCACCAATTCCAGCCGGCCGGAGTACAGGTACAGGGAGCGGGGTTCCCGACCGTAACACAGTACCAGCACCCGGGGCAGGGGTGTGGGCGTGGGTGTGGGCGCGGGGGTGGAAGTAGGGGCCATGGGGGAGGAAGGGACTGGCGACGCGGGTCGCGTTTCCACGGTAGTGGGTGCGGGCGCTTCCGTCTGGAAGAGGCCCTCGAGGGGCGCGCACCGGCCAAGGAGCAGGAGCAGGCCCGCCAGGGTCAGCACCCTGAAGAACGGCGCCAAAGGCAACCTTTGAACAAACATCCAACGAGGCATGTTACCTCCCATCGGTCGGGGGTCGCGGGTTTCCAGGGCGGCGGCCACCGACCGTCAACTGCCGTAGGTGCTCCTTCGATACGCCTGCTGGTTCATCCGCTGGAGGCCAGCCCGCCCCGGTCGACGCGTTTCTTGAAAGTGGCCCAGGCGCCCTCCCAGGGCCGGGGGCCCCAGCGGGGCCGTTTGGGCAGTTCCACCGCGCTGACTTTCCCGAACAACTGGGCGAGCAGGCCCGTCAGTTCGTCCCAATCTTCGCGCATCAGGGCCATGTACAGATGGTCGCGATAGGTCGGCGCCCAGGTCCATTCCTGGCGAAAGCGGTCGGCCTTGAGCCAGAACCCCTTTTTTTCCCAGGCCT
Organism: Anaerolineales bacterium; assembly: GCA_026996855.1. Lineage (GTDB taxonomy): Bacteria > Chloroflexota > Anaerolineae > Anaerolineales > DRMV01 > S139-71. The sequence goes on along the minus strand of JALWJZ010000059.1, from coordinate 32,401 downwards.
CGGTGGTGGTATCCACCAGGTGCTGAATGTCGTCCAACAACAGCGCCAGGAACGCGACCATGTCCTTGGCCTCGGCATCCCGGCGACCGTGGACCAGCAAGGCCCGCAGGGTGTAGGCCAGGAGTTTGAGCAGTCGTTGGCGCTGGCTGTGCAGGCTTTGGGTGCGAAAAACCCGGCTCATACGTCCTCCAGGGGCAGTGGCGTGGGAGGTTGGGCATGGTGGGTAAGGCGCATTCGAGAGGCTCCATGGAGCCGGTTCAGCCCTCCCGGTTGGAGAATTCGAAGGCACAGGGGTCCGAAGGCGGGGTCACGGTCTCGGGTTCCAGGGGGTAAATGCGCCAGCCCAGGGCTTGGGCGTCCATTTGGCTTTCCATTTCTGGGGGAAGGGCCACCAACAGGGCTTCGGCTTCGGCCAGGGGTTGGGTTCCGCCGTTCAGGTACAGAGCGGCCTGGGTGACCGCGGTTCGTCCCCGGTCTTTGATTACCCAGCCCTCGGCCCGCAGCGGGGTTTCCACCGGCACCGGCCGGCGGTAGCGCACGTTCAACCGGGCGGTGAACATCAGTCGGGCTTTTTCCGGTTCCGCGCCCATGAGGGAGCGGCCCGCGGTCTCGTCCAGAATGGCGGCGGTGATACCGCCATGGACTACGCCGGGGTATCCCTGGAAGCGTCGAGGGATTTGCGTGTAGGCCACCACCCGGTCGGGTGCGACCTGGACGAAGCGCAGGTGCAGGCCGAAGGCGTTGGCCAGTCCACACACGAAACAAGGGGCCGAGTTGGGTTGCAACGCCCCGCCCTGGCTCAGCGCCCGTTGTAAGGCTTCGTATACCCGTTCCATGGGTCCGCCTCCCGGGGATTGGGGATGATGCCAATCATACCGCTTTTTCCGCGGGTTGGGAAAATGGGCGCCGTGACGGGTTCAAGAAAGGGATGTCATGGCCTTGTATTCGACCCTTTTTGCTGAGGTACCAGCATGAAGAAAGCGCCGGGGAGCAGGCGCACCTCCAGGTGGTCGGCCGGGGGCAGGGGGTCGCCGTCGCAATGCGCGAGCCAGGGCCGCGCCGGACGCAGGTGCACCTGCCGGGCGGAGATACCCGGCCCCGGCCAGGGGATGGGCAGGCCGTGGCGCAGCACCAGCCCCAGCGCGGTTTTCACCAGGTTCCCCGAGGAACGCCGAGGCAGGACCCATACCTCCAGGCGTCCGTCGTCGGGCCGGCCCTGGGGGAAGCGAATCAGCCCGCCGGCATACAGAGGCACGTTGGCCAGCACCAGCATGGCCGTGCGCCATTGCCTTTCCCCTTCCGGGGTGTGCACCGCGACGGTTTCCTCACGCGCGGAAAACAGCGTCTTCAGGCTGGTGTGCACGAAGCGCAACCAGGTGCGCACCAGGGGGCGGCCTTGACGGGTCTTGCGGAGGGCTTCTACCCGGGCCACCACCGCGGCATCCATCCCCAGGCCCAGCCACAGCACCCCCAACGCGCCGTTGACCTGGAAAAGGTCCCAGGGCCGCGGCGCAGCCTGGAGCAACTTCTCCGCGGCCCGTTGCGCGGTCCGTTTCCGGGCCACCGGGCCCGGAGCGGGCAGCCCCAGGTACCGGGCCAGCACGTTGCCCGTGCCCGCGGGCAGCAGGCCCAGGGGCACGGGGGTGCCCATCAACCCCCGGGCTGCCCAGCGTACCGTGCCGTCGCCGCCCACGACCACCACCCGGGCCGCGGCCCTTTCCCCGGCCAGCCGCGCGGCCAGGGTAAAGCCCAGGGGATGGGGCGGCACCACCAGGTACACCTCCCATCCATGGGCCTGCCATACCGCCTGGGCGGCCCGGGCCAGGTGCAGCGCATCGCCCGCGCCCGAACGGGGGTTGACCAGCACCACGGTGAAGGAAGCCATACTCCGATTGTAGCCGGTTTTGGGGAAAAGCCGGGGCCTCGGGTTTTCCCTCGCCAGGCGTTTTGCATGTTCTAATAAAGGCTCACACAGAGCCACGGAGAACACGGAGTATTTGCTGGAGAAGGCCAAAATTTTCTCTGTGTTCTCTGTGCCTCCGTGAGAAAATGCGATGGTTTTTGCCACTCTTGTTGGATTTTGAAAAACGCGTGTTCCCTCGCGGTGCCGGGTGAAGGCTACAGTACAATTGCCCTACTTCACGAGGGTGTTCCCGTGGGAGGCGGCGGTGGTATTTCAAAGCATCGAGCGGGCGTTCGTTCTGGTGCTGGCCCTGGGGGTGGCCCTGGGGGCGGCCGCGGGTCGGGGCCTTTCCCGACCTGAAGACGCGGACCCGAAAGTGCCGCCGGAAATCTGCGTCTGGGTGCACCGGCTGCACCGGGCCGCGCTGACCCACATCGCGGCGGACCCGGAAAGCGCCACCCGCCTGGCCCGCTCTTTTGGCTACGCCCAATACGCGCACCCCTGGAGTATGTGCGGTCCCCTCACCGCCAGCATTCTGTACCGCGCCGGGGTGCTCCAGGACCCTGCCATGATTCCGGCCTTCTGGCTGCTGGACCCGGATTCCCGCACCGACCAGCGGTTGCTGGAGCGGGCCTTTCCCCCGGAGCGTTACCGCCGGTACGATTTCCTCGACCTGCCCATCTCCATGTTCGACTTCCAGGCCTTTCCCCTCGTTCCTGGCGATGTGCTCTACCTCTACGGCGGTCTGAAGTGGCGGGCCTTCGAGCACGTGATGGTGGTGACCTATGTGGACCGGGCCGGCCGGGCCTATAGCGTCTCCAATGTGGGCACGCCGGTGGGCTTCGTGGTGCAGCAGATTTTGCTCTACGACCCCCACTCGCCGGGGCGGGGGTACTTCTACTGGTGGAACGACCACGGCAAGAAGGAAATGCTGGGGGGACTGACGGGCACCGGAGGCTTTACCGTGTGGCGCCCCCGGTTTCTCCTCCCCTATGTGGAAGCCCTGGCCCGGGGGGCCTGCGCGTGGAAATTTTCCGGCCTGTGGCTGAGCGAAGACGGGCTGGCCGCGGAGGAGTAGGGGCTTTTACGCCTCTGGCTTCCCCGTGGGGCCGCCGCGTACCGCGTTGCCTTTTGGCGTGCGGCGCCTGGGCGCCGTTTTGGAATTGGATGAATGGGCGAATTTGCGGATATGCGAATGGGCGGGTAGGGGCGTTTTTGGAGTGCGGCGCCTGGGCGCCGCTTTTGGAACTAAAGCGGTGTCGAGCCACCGCAGTCCCAAAAAGCTTGGCGTGCGGCGCCTGGGCGCCGTTTTGGAACCAAAGCGGTGTCGAGCCACCGCAGTCCCAAAAAACCTTTCAATCCCGGTTGCGCTGGGCGATGGTGGCCAGGACCGCGCCGATGAAATACAGCCCGGTCAGCGGCGCCATGACCAGCAGCATGTTCAGCGGGTCCACCGTGGGGGTGATGACGGCCGCGAGCACGGCAATGACCACGATGGCCAGCCGCCATTGCTTCCACAAAGTGCGGGCCCGTACCCAGCCCATGCGGGCCACCACGAAGATGACCAGAGGGTACTCGAAGGCCAGCCCGGTCCAGAAAAGCAGGGTGGTGACGAAGCGGATGTAGGAGGCCGGACGGGGCACCGTGGGAATGCCCATGAAGTTCAACAGGAAAGGCAGGGCCACGGGCAGGAAGAAGCGATAGGCGAAGACCATGCCGGCCACGAACAGGCTCAGCACCAGGGGCATGAGGAAAAGCCCCAGCACCCGGGTGCGGGGGTACAGGCCGGGCGCGACGAAGGCGTACAGTTCCAGGTACAGGTAAGGCAGGGTGACCACGAACGCGGCCAGCAGGGCCACCCGCATGGACACGCCAATGGGTTCGGTGACCTCGATGGCCTGCAAGGCCTGCACGCCGCCGATGGGTTGGGCCAAAAACTCCAGCAGGTAGGGTACCGCGGCCAGCATGGCAAAGGCCACGGTCAGATACACCACCACGGCCCGGAAGAGATGGCGGCGCAGCGCGTTCAGGTGCTCCCACAGGGCGTCGGGGTGCCGGATGGCCTCTTCCAGCGCCTGGTCCAGGGGTCGCTCCTGGGGCGGCTCGGTGAAAAAGGCCCATACCCGGCGGGGCAGGGCCAGAAGGGCCCGCAGGCGGGGGAAACGCGAAGGGGAAGGGCGCTCGAATTGGGCGTTAGGTGGACGGGGTGGGTTCATGGTCCCTGGCCGAAACGGTGTCCGCTGGTGGGGCAGGGTCGGGCGGAAGAGGAGGCATGGAAGCGGCGGGCATCGCACCGGGCGGATGCGGGAAAATGCGGCTCTCCTTTTGACCCACGCTTTGCCGCCAATCCTTCAACTGTTGCAGGTCCTCGGGAATACCGCTCCGCCGGATTTCTTCCTGTACCATCTTCTCGAATTCGTAGCGCATTCGAGCCATGGCTCGCCACAGGGTGGAGCGGTATACGAAACGCAACACCCGCCCCAGGCCCCGGGCCACTTTTACCGAGTCTTCCGGTCCCAGGAGGAGGAACGTCAGAAGGAGTAGGAAAAGGAGTTCCAGGCCACCAATGCCGAACATGCTCAGGTCGTTTCCTGTTGTTGAAGAAAGGATTGCAGCGTGGGACGCATTTCTTCCAGGTCTGCCAGCGCGCTCCCCAGCACGCCGTTGACGAAGCGGGCCGCGGCCTCGGAGCCGTAGGTTTTGGCCAGTTCCACAGCCTCGTTGATGGCCACCTTGATGGGGGTCTTGGGGTGCAGGGCCATTTCCCACAAAGCCATGCGCAGAATATTGCGCTCGATGGCCGGCAGGTTTTCCACCGGCCATTCGGGCGCGTGTTTGGCGATGTAACGGTCCAGGATGGGTCGAAGCAGGAGCACCTCCCGCACGATGCGCCGTGCGAAGCGCTGCAATCGCGGGGGTAGGGGTTCCTCACGTAAACGAACCTGCAGCACCGTTTCGGGAGGGTGCCCCGTCAGGTCGATTTCGTACAGGGCTTTCAAGGCCAGGGCGCGAGCCCGGGTGGGTCCTCGCATCATGCCGGGACCTCAGGGGTCTTCGGGTAGTGTACGTCTTCGATGTGCACGTTCACCCGCCCTACGGAAAAGCCCACCATGCGCTCCAGGGCCCGGGCCACGGCCTTTTGAATTTCTCGGCTGACCCGGCGCATGTTCACGTCGTGTTCCAGGATGACGTACACGTCCACGTCCACCATTTCGCCGTCCACCTTCAAGCGCACGCCTTCTCGGCCGCGGCGCATCAGGCGGTTGAAGGCGCCGGGCACCGGTGCCAGCCCGTGCACGCCCGGCACTTTCTCCACTTCCAAACGCACGATGTCCAACAGCACTTCCGGCGCGACGGTGGTCTTACCCGGCGTGAGGTCCCGCGTAGCCATGCTTCCTCCAGGGTTCGTGAGGGTCGTGAAAGCGAAAAAAGTGGCGCCAAGCACCTATCAAATTGCCATAGGGCCTGGCTTTGTGCGGGGTATCATGACTCCGAAAAGGGTTTTTGGGCGGAGGAAGGTCAACGTCCCCAGACGGGATTACCCTTCCTTTGTTTCCTGGGCAAGGGGCTTGCACCCTCCGCCCGACCTCTTTACACAAGGAGCAAGAGCAAGGCGCTGGATTTGCTCGTGCTGGCCAGGGCGAAGAACCAAATCGCAGCGCCAATGCAACAGCACAGCGAAAGCACCAGGTTCACGTAACCCAAAATCAGACCGATTTTGGCCAGGTTTTCTCCTTCCAGCGCGCCGCCGCTCTGATTGATTTCTTTCATGGCCATGTGACCGGTGATGACCGCGGCAATGCCCCCGATGGGACCCAGGGCAACGTAGGACAGAATGCCCATGATCAGGCTCACCAGGGCCAGGGTGCTGGACTTCTTCTCACCCGGAGCGGGTCCGGTCGGGGTTGCGTCGGCATTCGCCTCAAAGGACTCAAAGGATTGGAACTCGCTCATCTCGGACCTCCTGCCGGTATGGGATGCGCCCCGGAAATGTAAACCGATATGGGCAGCCTTCCTCCGGGTATGGAAAGCGATTGCTTTGACGTAAAAAGTATACCATCCCCGTCGAGCCCCCAGGGGTCTTTTTCGTGACCTTTCTCCTGGGTCACGCGCTCCCATTTCCCCTTCGGGGGCCGTGTCATCCCTTTCCTGGGTGCGGTATCATTGAAACATCCCGAGGAGGAGGGTTTTTCGTGGTTTCGATGTTTCGTTTGACCATCTGGGGCGCGGCCCGCACGGTCACGGGTTCCCGTCATTTATTGGAAGGGCCGGCGGGCGCCTTGCTCCTGGAAGGCGGACTGTACCAGGGGCGTCGCGGCGAGACGTACCGTCGCAACCGGGAGTTTCCCTTCGACCCGAAAGGGCTTCGAGCCGTGCTCCTCAGCCACGCGCATCTGGACCATTGCGGCAACCTGCCCAACCTGGTGAAGCAGGGGTTCGAGGGCCCCATTTACGCTACCCCGGCCACCGCGCACCTGGCCACCCTGATGATGCTGGACGCCGCCCACGTCCAGGAGGAAAACGTGGCCTACCTGAACCGAAAGCGGGCCCCGGGGGAACCGCGACTGGAACCCCTGTACACGGTGGACGACGCGGTGCGCGCGGCTCGCATGTTGGTGCCCGTACCTTACGACCGCCCCTTCCAGCCCATGCCCGGGGTACAGGCCCGTTTCGTGGAGGCCGGGCACATCCTGGGTTCGGCCGCGGTGGTGCTGGACCTGGATACCCGGCCCGGCCCCACCCGCCTGTGGTTCTCCGGCGACATCGGGCGCCGGCACCTGCCCATCTTGCGGGATCCGGTCCTGCCCCAGGGCGCGCACTGGCTGCTCATGGAATGCACCTACGGCCACAAGGCCCACCGGGACCCTCGCTATGCCTATGACGAATTGCGGGAGGTGGCCCGGAGCACCTTCGAGCAGGAAGGAAAACTGGTGGTGCCCGCGTTCGCCATCGGTCGCACCCAGACCCTGGTTTACCTCTTCCACACCATGATGCAAAAGGGCGAACTGCCCCAAGTGCCCATCTATGTGGACAGCCCCCTGGCCGTGGACGCGTCGGAAGTGTACCGGGCCCACCCCGAATGTTTCGACGAGGAGGTCCTGCACCTGCTCCGGGCGGGGGTGCTGGAAGACGTGCTGGGCTTCGGCCGGGTGCATTACCTGCGCACGGTGGAGCAATCCAAGGCTCTGAACGACCAGCCCGGGCCCATGGTCATCATCTCCACTTCGGGGATGTTGGAGGTGGGCCGCATTTTGCATCACTTGAAGCACACCATCACCGACCCCCGCAACACCATTCTGCTGGTCTCCTGGACCGCGCCCCACACCCTGGGCCGGAAACTGGCCGACGGCGCGAAGAGGGTGCGCATCCTGGGTCGGGAATATCCCGTTCGGGCCCGGGTGGTCACCGTGGGGGATCTGTCGGCCCACGCGGGCCGGGATTTGCTCCTGGAATACGCGCTGGCCTCGCGCGAGACCCTGCGGGGCATCGGCCTGGTGCATGGGGAAGAACACGCGGCCCGGGCGCTCATGCAGGCCCTGGCGGAGCAGGGATGGCACCGGGTGACCTACTTCCGGGAGGGGGAAGGATGGGACCTGTGACCCTGCCCGAACCGCCCCAGGTGGTGGCCCTGGTGCCCATGCGGCACCATTCGGAGCGTATTCCGGGGAAGAACTATCGGCCCCTGGCGGGCAGGCCCCTGTACGCCTACATCCTGGAAACCCTGCTGGCCGTGCCCGAGGTGACACTGGTGGTGGTGGATACCGACAGCCCGGTCATCATGGAAGGCGTGGCTCGCGCCTTCCCCCAGGTGCGTCTTCTGGAGCGCCCGCCCCATTTGCGGGATGGCCACATCCCTATGAACGAAGTCCTCTGGCACGACGTGCACCAGGTAGAGGCTCGCGTCTACCTGCAAACCCACAGCACCAACCCCCTGCTGAGGCCCGAGACCGTTTCCCGGGCCATCCGCACCTTCTGGCAGGTGTTTCCCGAATACGACTCCCTGTTTTCCGTGACCCGCTGGCAGACCCGCCTTTGGGATGCCCAGGGCCGCCCCCTGAACCACGACCCGGAAGTGCTGCTCCGCACCCAAGATTTGCCCCCAGTGTACGAAGAAAACTCCTGCCTCTACATCTTCGAGCGGGAAGTCTTCCTGAAGCGCCGCAACCGCCTGGGTTTTCGGCCCTACCTTTTTGAAATTCCCGCCCTGGAGGCCGTGGACATCGACGAGCCCGCGGACTGGCGCATTGCCGAATGTCTGTTGAGCACAGCCGACGGCCGACGGCCGAGGGCCGACCGCTGACCGCTCACCGCCGGAGGTTCCCCATGCCCACCGTACTCCTGACCGCGCCCTACATGCTGCGCATCTGGGACCGGGTCCGACCGATTTTCGAGGCCTTCGACGTGGAGGTGATTCGTCCGCCGGTGCGGGAGCGCCTGGAAGAGGAGGAATTGCTCCGCTACGCGGGCCGGTTCGACGGCGCCCTGTGCGGCGACGACCGCTTCACCGCGCGGGTGCTGGAGGCCAGCCTTCCCCGCCTGAAGGTCATCGTCAAGTGGGGTACGGGGGTGGATTCCATCGACCGGGAGGCCGCGCGGCGGTTGGGCATTCCCGTGTACAACACACCGGGCGCGTTTACCGAGCCGGTGGCCGATACGGTGTTGGGCTTCATCCTGGCCTTCGCGCGGCGCATTCCCCAACTGGACGCGGGCATGAAGGCGGGCCGCTGGGAGAAGCAGGTTTCCCGGGCCTTGAACGAACTCACCCTGGGCGTGGTAGGCGTGGGGAATATCGGCAAGGCGGTTTTGCGCCGCGCCCGGGCCTTTGGCATGCGCCTGCTGGGTAACGACATCCGGCCCATCGAGCCGGCCTTCATCGAGGAAGTGGGCGTGGAAATGGTGCCCCTGGAAGACCTGCTCCGCCGCGCGGACTTCGTCAGCCTGAACTGTGACCTGAACCCCACCAGTTACCACCTTATCAACCGGGAGCGCCTGGCCCTGATGAAACCCGCCGCGGTGCTCATCAACACCGCGCGCGGGCCGGTGGTGGACGAACCCGCGCTCATCGAGGCCCTGGAGCAGGGGCGCCTCGCGGGCGCGGCCCTGGACGTCTTCGAGGAGGAGCCGCTTCCCGAAGACAGCCCCCTGCGACGCATGGGCAACGTGCTCCTCAGCCCCCATAACGCCAACGCCAGTCCCCGGGCCTGGGAACGGGTGCACTGGAACTCCCTGAAAATGCTATGGAAAGGGCTTGACATGGATCCGGCTTCTTTGGGAGAATGGGAGCGCTCTTGGCCCCTGGAGCCGAACCTGGAACAATCATCCGGGGCCGTCCTTTGACAAGCAGGCGCTCGTGCCGGGGTAGACATGGCTTCGCCTTGCCCCGGCTTTTGGCAAAAGGATGCGAAGAAACACGAAATTGGGATGATAAGACTTTTGAGAAATCGAAGAAAAAAGCGGCGAAAACGCTTGACAAGGGCAGGGCGGCGCCTATAATAGAGGGCGCCTGTAAGGGGAAAGCAAGGGCAGAGGTCTGAGCGACCCAGCACCTTGACAAGAGAAAAGCGACCGCAAGGCCGGAGGTTCTGCGCCGGCCTGGGCTCCGAAAGTAAATCACAGGATTGGACCTGACGCGAGACGCGAGTCTTTGCGGAGGGTTTGATCCTGGCTCAGGGTGAACGCTGGCGGCGCGCCTAACACATGCAAGTCGAGCGGGGTTCGCCTAAGGCCCCTTCGGGGGTACGGCGGCCCAGCGGCGAACGGGCGAGTAACGCGTGGGTGACCTGCCCCGCAGACGGGGATAACCCTCGGAAACGGGGGCTAATACCCGATGCCCTTCCCGGGGTTAGAGGCCCGGGAAGGAAAGGGTTCCAGGAGGGAAACCTCCTGGTTCCGCTGCGGGAGGGGCCCGCGTCCCATCAGGTAGTTGGTGGGGTAACGGCCCACCAAGCCGAAGACGGGTAGGGGGCCTGAGAGGGTGGCCCCCCGCACGGGGACTGAGACACGGCCCCGACACCTACGGGTGGCAGCAGTGGGGAATCGTGGGCAATGGGCGAAAGCCTGACCCCGCGACGCCGCGTGAGGGATGAAGCCCTTCGGGGTGTAAACCTCTTTTCGGGGGGACGAGAGAGGACGGTACCCCCGGAAAAAGTCCCGGCTAACTACGTGCCAGCAGCCGCGGTAAGACGTAGGGGGCGAGCGTTACCCGGATTTACTGGGCGTAAAGCGCGCGTAGGCGGCCCGGCAAGTTGGGCGTGAAAGCCCGCGGCTCAACCGCGGGAGGCCGCTCAAGACTGCCGGGCTCGAGGGCGGTAGAGGCAGGCGGAATTCCCGGAGTAGCGGTGAAATGCGTAGATACCGGGAGGAACGCCGGTGGGGAAGCCGGCCTGCTGGGCCGACCCTGACGCTGAGGCGCGAAAGCCAGGGGAGCGAACCGGATTAGATACCCGGGTAGTCCTGGCCGTAAACGATGCGGACTTGCCGTGGGGGGTGATGAGCCCTCCGTGGCGAAGGTAACCCGTTAAGTCCGCCGCCTGGGGAGTACGGCCGCAAGGCTGAAACTCAAAGGAATTGGCGGGGGCCCGCACAAGCGGCGGAGCGTGTGGTTTAATTCGATGCAAAGCGAAGAACCTTACCCGGGCTTGACATGCGGGTGGTACCGACCCGAAAGGGAAGGGACCCCTCTGGGGAGCCCGCACAGGTGCTGCATGGCTGTCGTCAGCTCGTGCCGTGAGGTGTCCGGTTAAGTCCGGTAACGAGCGCAACCCCTGCCCGCAGTTACACGTGTCTGCGGGGACTGCCCGCGTAAGCGGGAGGAAGGTGGGGATGACGTCAAGTCAGCATGGCCTTTATGCCCGGGGCTACACACACGCTACAATGCGCCGGACAATGGGTTGCGACACCGCGAGGTGGAGCCAATCCCCCAAACCGGCGCTCAGTTCGGATTGGAGGCTGCAACTCGCCTCCATGAAGCCGGAGTCGCTAGTAACCGCGTATCAGCTACGGCGCGGTGAATACGTTCCCGGGCCTTGCACACACCGCCCGTCACGTCCGGGGAGTGGGCAACGCCCGAAGTCCGGTACCCTAACCCGAAAGGGAGGGGGCCGGATGAGGGCGGGGTCCGCGACCGGGACGAAGTCGTAACAAGGTAGCCGTACCGGAAGGTGCGGCTGGATCACCTCCTTTCTTGGAGCAATCCCCGGAGCCTGGGCCGGAGGGTAGAGCCTCCGGCCTTGCGGTCGCTTTTTGCTGCATGTGGGCCTGTAGCTCAGGTGGTTAGAGCGCGCCCCTGATAAGGGCGAGGTCCGTGGTTCGAGTCCACGCAGGCCCATGATGGGGATGTAGCTCAGGTGGGAGAGCGGGGCCTTTGCAAGGCCCAGGTCGGGGGTTCGAGTCCCCCCATCTCCACTCACCACCTGAGCGAAACCCAGGCACGTTGACAAGGGAAGATGCACCACCGTCGGGGGGTTGGGCCCTGGCGGGGAGGAAGGTACGAAGGGCTCGCGGTGGATGCCTCGGCGCCAAGGGCCGATGAAGGGCGTGGCACCCTGCGATAAGCCCCGGGGAGCCGGGTGCAGGCGTTGATCCGGGGATTCCCGAATGGGGAAACCCGTGGTGGGTGAACCCACCACATCCCGCGCCGTAAGGCGCAGGGAGGGGCACGGGCCGAACTGAAACATCTTAGTAGGCCCAGGAAGAGAAATCAACACCTGCCAATGGCCGTCGGCCAACCGCCGACGGCCATTGGTGGGCGCCGCAGGGTTAAGAGCCCTGCGGTGGAGATGCCCTGAGTAGTGGCGAGCGAAAGGGGCACAGCCCAAACCGTCACGGCTTAGTGGCCCGCCGGCCTATGCCGTGGCGGGGTTGCGGGACGTTCCATGGGGGGCGGCGGCAACCCCCAGGGAGTGACAAAACGCAAGGTTAGCCGAACGGTCCTGGAAAGGCCGGCCAGAGAGGGTGAAAGCCCCGTAGGCGAAAGCCTTGCGTCTCCCGGTGGAACGTTCCCGAGTACCGCGGGACTCGTGAAATCCCGTGGGAAGCTGGGGGGACCACCCTCCAAGGCTAAATACCCTTGGCGACCGATAGCGCATAGTACCGTGAGGGAAAGGTGAAAAGCACCCCGGTGAGGGGGGTGAAAGAGATCCTGAAACCGCGAGCCTACAAACCGTCCGAGGGCGTTGCCCCGTCAGGGGTAGGCCTGAGGGCGTGCCTTTTGGAGAATGAGCCCGGGAGTCAACCTCGGTGGCGAGGCTAAGGCAGGGACAGCCGAAGCCGCAGGGAAACCGAGTCTGAACAGGGCGCCCGGGGTCCCCAGAAAATCATCGATTTTCTGGGGTGCCCCAAAGTCGCCGGGGTTGGACACGAAACCGGTCGAGCTACCCGTGGGCAGGGTGAAGGCGGGGTAACACCCGCTGGAGGCCCGAACGGGTTGGTCATGCAAAACCATCCGATGACCTGCGGGTAGAGGTGAAATTCCAATCGAGACCGGAGATAGCTTGTTCTCCCCGAAATGGCTTTAGGGTCAGCGTCCGCCGGTCCGTGCCGGGGGTAGAGCACTGCTGGAGCTAGGGCCCAGTGCGGGTACCGAACTCCGGCAAACTCCGAATACCGGCATGTGCAGGCGGGCAGTTGGACCGCGGGGGATGAGCTCCGTGGTCGAGAGGGGAACAACCCAGACCACCGGCTAAGGCCCCAAATGCCAGGCTTAGTGGAGAACGAAGTGGCGCTGCTAAGACAGCGGGGAGGTTGGCTTAGAAGCAGCCATCCTTTAAAGAGTGCGTAACAGCTCACCCGCCGAGTGGCGCTGCGCGGAAAATTCAACGGGGCTAAGCCTGGAGCCGAAGCCGTGGGTCTGCGGACGGCCGATGGCCGACGGCCGACGGCCATTCGCAGGCGGTAGGGGAGCGTTCCGCGTGCGTCGAAGCCTGACCGAAAGGACAGGTGGAGCGCGCGGAAGTGAGAATCCGGGCACGAGTAGCGAAATTCCCGGTGAGAAGCCGGGACGCCGGAAGCCTAAGGTTTCCGACGGCAGGTACATCCGCGTCGGGTGAGGCGGGAGCTCAGCCGAGGCCGAAAGGCGTAGGCGAGGCACAGCCGGTTAAAATTCCGGCCCCACCCAGGCAGAGCGATGGGGGGACGCATCGGGGTAGCCCGGCCCACAGGTGGAGGTGGGTGCCAAGGGTAATAGGCGATGACGGGGGTAGGCAAATCCGCCCCCTGAGCCGAAGGCCCGAAGGCGAGCCGTAAGGCGAAGCGGGTGACCCTCGGTGCCGAGAAAAGCCCCTAAGCGTTGAAGCCTGGGTGCCCGTACCGCAAACCGACACCGGTAGGCTGGTGGAGTACACCAAGGCGCTCGGGAGAACCCTCGCTAAGGAACTCGGCAAATTGGCCCCGTAACTTCGGGAGAAGGGGTGCCCACGTTAGGTGTAGGCCCGCGCGGCCGAAGCCGAGGTGGGTCGCAGCGAAGAGGCGGTGGCGACTGTTTACCAAAAACACAGGTCTCTGCGAACCCGAAAGGGGACGTATAGGGGCTGAAGCCTGCCCAGTGCCGGAAGGTGAAGGGGAGGGGTGCAAGCCCCGAACCGAAGCCCCGGTGAACGGCGGCCGTAACTCTGACGGTCCTAAGGTAGCGCAAGCTGCCTGAACCCGGCTGTATGCGGGAAAGCCCTTAGAGCCCGGACTACGAGGTTGAGCCACGCGCTCGGACCCGTAAAAACGTCCGGGATTGGGCAACCCGCAGGAAACCGAATGGCCGACGGCCGTTCGGGATCCTCAGAGACCATACGCCGGGCACAGGTCCCCGAAGGAGGAGGGCATGGAACTCTCCCCGGATTGGGTGGTGGGCTTCGTGGATGGAGAAGGATGCTTCCACGTCTCCGTCCTGCGCCACCCGGACATGCGCACGGGATACCAGGTGCTTCCCGAATTCACCGTCGTCCAGCACGAACGAGACCTTCAAATTCTGTACGCGCTCAAGGCCTTTTTCGGTTGCGGCGTGGTGCGACGCAACCACGGCGACCGATGGGCCTACCGCGCGCGGGATTTGAAGTGCCTGCAGCGCATCTGCGACTTCTTCACCAAGCATCCGCTGAAGACCAAGAAGAACGTGGACTTCATTCGCTTCAGGCGCATCGTGCAGAAGATGCAAGAGGGAAAGCACCTGACCCGAGAAGGTCTCCTGGAAATCATCGACATCGCGTTGCGCATGAACACCAGCCGGAGAGAAGCGCTCCTCCGGATCAAACAGGACCTGGGGGCTCTGTGAAGAGATGGTCCACCCCTGGCCGAAAGGTCGGGAACAAGGTGAGCGAAATTCCTTGTCGGGTAAGTTCCGACCCGCATGAAAGGCCTCACGACTGCCGCACTGTCTCAGCGAGGGACCCGGCGAAACTGCAATGCGCGTGAAGATGCGCGCTACCCGCAGCAGGACAAAAAGACCCCGTGGAGCTTTACTGCAGCCTAACATTGGGATCGGGCCTGTCCTGTGCAGGATAGGTGGGAGCCTGGGAAGTCCCCGCGCCAGCGGGGATGGAGGCGCCGGTGAGATACCACCCTGGGCAGGTCGGATCTCTAACCCGTTGGGTGAATCCCCAACGGGGACAGTGTTAGGTGGGCAGTTTGACTGGGGTGGTCGCCTCCCAAAGGGTAACGGAGGCGCCCAAAGGTCCCCTCAGGGCGGATGGAAATCGCCCGTAGAGTGTAAAGGCATAAGGGGGCTTGACTGCGAGGCTCACAAGCCGAGCAGGGGCGAAAGCCGGGCTTAGTGATCCCACGGTTCCGCGTGGAAGGGCCGTGGCTCAACGGATAAAAGCTACCCCGGGGATAACAGGCTGGTGAGGCCCGAGAGTTCCCATCGACGGCCTCGCTCGGCACCTCGATGTCGGCTCGTCGCATCCTGGGGCTGGAGAAGGTCCCAAGGGTTGGGCTGTTCGCCCATTAAAGCGGCACGCGAGCTGGGTTCAGACCGTCGTGAGACAGGTCGGTCTCTATCCGCTGCGGGCGCAGGGGACTTGAGGGGAGCTGCCCCTAGTACGAGAGGACCGGGGTGGACCGGCCTCTGGTGTGCCAGTTGTCGCGCCAGCGGCACCGCTGGGTAGCCATGCCGGGAAGGGATAACCGCTGAAGGCATCTAAGCGGGAAGCCCACCCCAAGATCAGGTCCCCCACCGGGTCAACCGGGTAAGGCCCCTGGTAGACGACCAGGTTGATAGGCCCGAGGTGGAAGCCCGGTAACGGGTGAAGCTGACGGGTACTAATGGCCGAGGCCTTCCTCCCCAAAAGGGCCCAACCCCCCGACGGTGAACCCACGGCCGATGGCTGTCTGCTGACGGCTGTCGGCTATCTTCACCGGGGTTGGTGGCTATGGCGGCAGGGGTACACCCGGTCACATTCCGAACCCGGAAGTTAAGCCTGCCTGCGCCGATGGTACTACGGGGGCGACCCCGTGGGAGAGTAGGGCGCTGCCAACCCCGGTTTTTACCGGCATCTTCCCTTGTGGTGCACATTTTCCCAATCGAATAAGCCGAACTATCAGGCCCGCGTCTCAGACGCGGGTTTTGTTTTTCGGAAATCGACCAACGAACAGCCCTCCTCGCCGCCTCCTCGTCCTGCCCTGAAATCGGGACGCGAGGAAGCGCCTCCCAATTTTTGAACGTCCCCCCCGCCTGTTCCACAAATGCGCTATACTCAACATGCAAAGGGGTAAGTCGTCTCCTCATCTCGAACAGCCTGCCTGCAGGAGGTGTGGGGTCATGAGCGACCCTTATTGGGATAGGTTGGCCGAACTCATGGTCGGACGGTACAAAGATGCGGAGCAGGTCCTCATCCGGCGGGCGTATGAAGTGGCGCGGCAGGCCCACGAGGGGCAGAAGCGCGCTTCGGGCAAGCCTTACATCTCCCATTGCGTGGCCGTGGCCGAGATTTTGATGGAAATGAACATGCCCGCGGAAGTGGTCGCCGCGGGCTTGTTGCACGACGTCTTGGAAGACACCCCTCTGACCTACGAGACCCTGGAACGGGAATTCGGCGCCGACGTGGCTCACCTGGTGGAAGGGGTGACCAAACTCACGGCCCTGCCTCGGGTCTCCCGCATCGATCAGGCTCAGGGTCCTTCCGGCTCCGACGGCAACCCACCTGCCCTTACGGAAGAGGGTGACGAAGTTCAGGACAAACGGCGAGCCCAGTTGCGGCGCCAGGAATTGAGTCTGGAGAACTTGCGCAAGACCTTCTTGGCCATGTGGGAAGACATCCGGGTAGTGCCCATCAAACTGGCCGACCGGCTGCACAACATGCGCACCTTGTGGTACCTGCCCCCCTACAAGCGCAGGCGCATCGCGGAAGAGACCCTGGCCGTTTTTGCCCCGCTGGCCCATCGGTTGGGCATCGAACGTATCCGCCGTGAACTCGAGGATTTGGCCTTCAAATACGTGGACGAGCGGGCCTACAACGCCATTGCCACCCGCCTGGACGAATTGGATTCCCAACGGGAGCGAGAGATCCATCGCGCGGTGGAACAGGTCAAAAAAGCGCTGGAAGAGGCGGGCATTCAAGCCGTGGTGAAAGGTCGGCCCAAGCACTTGTATTCGGTGTATCGGAAAATCAAGAAGAAAGGCCTGGATCCGACGGACCCCCGTTCGGTGGACGAAATTTACGACGTGCGGGGCGTGCGCATCATCATCCCCCAACATACGCCTTCCTTGGAAGAGGTGCTGGATGAGGAATTCCCCCACCTGAGCCGTAGTGCCTTGGAACAGACGGCAACGAACAACGAGGAACGTGAGAACCTGGCCGCGCAGCGGGAGGCCGTGTTGCAAAAGGCGCAGGAAATCGTCGAACGCATGAAAAGCGCCTCTGGACGTAAGGTGCAGACCAAGATACGGGAGGAATACGAAGCCCGCATCCAAAACCAACTGACGCAACAAGCGCTACGGGTGGCCACGGAATGGCTCCGCCGCGACGAAGAGGCCCGCCGCAAGGCCGTGGCCGCGTGCTATTCGGCTTTGGGCGTGGTGCACACCCATTGGACCCCCATTCCGGGGGAGTTCGACGATTACATTGCCCGGCCCAAACCCAGCGGTTACCAATCCTTGCACACTACCGTGATTTTCGACGATGGCAAACCCCTGGAAGTGCAAATCCGCACCAGTGAAATGCACGAGGTGGCCGAGTACGGCGTGGCCGCTCATTGGGCCTACAAGGAAGGGTTCAAGTTCTCGGACCAGGACTTGCAGCGGAAAGTAGCCTGGTTCCGCAGCCTGCTGGAGTGGCGCCAGGACGTGCGGGATGCCCAGGAATTCATGGAGAGCATGCAGACCGACGTGTTCGAGGACCGGGTCTATGTGTTTACACCCAAAGGCGACATCATCGACCTGCCCAAGGGCGCAACCCCCATCGATTTTGCCTACCATATCCACACGGAAATCGGCCATCGGTGCCGGGGTGCCAAGGTGAACGGCCAGTGGGTCCCCTTGAACTACGAACTCAAGACCGGGGACATCGTGGAAATCATCACGGGGAAACGGGGTGGCCCCAGCCGGGATTGGCTCAACCCCGAGTTGGGCCTGGTCAAGACCCAACGGGCCCGGGCCAAGATTCGCCGTTGGTTCCGCCAGCAGGACCGACACCAGAATTTGACCCAGGGCAAGGAAATGCTGGAAAAGGAGTTCCAGCGCCTGGGCCTGCACAACGTGGATATGGACGAACTGGTGCGGCGCTTTGGCTTCGCCAGGGAAGACGACTTGTATGTGGCCATCGGGTGCGGCGACCTTTCCCTCAAGCGCATCGTGCATTACCTGAACGAGCGCTATGGGAGCACCCTGGCCGAAGAGGGCCTGGCCGTGCGCCGTGGGGGAAAACGCCCCAGGTCTTCGGATTCCCCCGTAACGGTCATGGGAGCATCCGGCCTTTATACCCGTTTTGCCCGTTGTTGCAATCCGGTGCCGGGGGACAGCATCGCGGGGTACATTACCCAGGGGCGGGGCGTTTCGGTGCACCGCAAGAACTGTCCCAACTTCTTGGCCCTGCAATTGCGCCATCCTCAGCGGGTCATCGACGTGCACTGGGGCCCTTCGGATACGGTGTTCTCCGTACCCATTTTCATCCGGGCTTTCGACCGCAAGGGTTTGATGCGAGATGTTTCCGACATCATTGCCAAGGAAGGCATCAACATCCAGAAGGTCTATGTGGAAACCTCCGATTTCATGGCTCATATCCATCTGGTGGTGGAAGTGAAGGACCTGGCCCAGTTGCATCGCCTGCTGGTGCGCATCGAAAACCTGCCCACCGTGGTGAGCGCGGAACGAACCAGCCAAAGGTTCCAACCAGAAGCGGCTTCTACTAAGTAAAGGCTGCACTACAGAAAGGCTTTACCGGTGTTTTCGACACCAGAGCAGGGCGGGGATTTGTCTATTTCGGAAGGCAGGGCTTTGTTCCTCGGTCACAGCATTTCAATGGACTCATCCGCGATGTAGCCCTCGCCCCAGTGGGTTTCTACCCAGCGGATGACTTTCTGCAAGGTGCGGTGGGTGTGGTTGGCGTCGTTGCTCACATGGGCACAGGCCACCAGCGCGTGCTCATAGTGCTCCTGGTAGTCCATTTCCGCCACCGAGATGTTGAATTCCTTTTGCAAGCGCGTCAACAGGGGCTTGAGCGCGCGGCGTTTTTCCTTCAGGGAACGGATGCCGGGCATGTGCAGATGCAACCAAAGTACGCCAATGGGCATGGTCGCGCCTCCATGCTTCCTGGAAAAGGATGGTGCGAAGAGGCCTCTTTATTGTACAAAGCCCCGACGTAAGGGCAACCGAAGGATGCCATAGGTGGGAAGCGCTTTGTCCTGGCCGGTTGCTTTCATGCTACAGGGTGGTATGTCCATGCGTTCGGGTGTTGGCGCCCTGGTTTTGGCTCTGATATTGTGGGGGCTGTGGACGGTGGTTCTTTATAGGGCGGTGTTTCACCGGCCGGCGCCGGTGCAGGTCTGGGATTTTGAACCCATGTGGGAAGCGGGGCGGGCCTGGCTGCGGGAAGGTTTGGACCCCTACGGCTCCGCGGTGCACCGGCGTTTGATGTGGGCCGCGTATGGCCGTGCGGCTTTGCCCGGCGAGGACCCGCGCGCCTTTTCCTACCCGCTGTATGCCCTGTTCCTGGTGGCGCCTTTGATCCTGCTACCCAAACCCCTGGCCCAGGCGGCCTGGATGGCTCTGTTGTTGGTGGCGTTGCAGATCGGCCTGGTGCTGGCATGGGTGGGCGCGCTGCCGGGCGCTCGCAAGGCCGCAGGTGCGCGGGCAGGGCTGGCCGCCCTGGCCCTGGGCAGTCTGGTGCTGTACCCCGTTACCTGGGCGCTGTTGTTGGGCCAGGTGGCCGTGTTGGTGTTCGCGTTTGTCGCGGCGGCCGCGTGGGCTTTGTCTCGCCGCCGGGGTGCCCTGGCCGGGGCTCTGCTGGCCCTGGCCACGGTGAAGCCCAACCTGGCCGCGCTGCCCCTGGCCGTGCTGGGGGTGTGGGCCTGGCGGGGCCGTCGCCGTGGTTTTTGGGCGGGTTGGCTGGGCACCTGGGCGGGTTTGATGGCCCTCAGCCTGCTGGCGCACCCCACCTGGCCCCGGGCCTTTCTGGCGGGCCTGGGGCGCTATGCTGCGTCCCGGCCCTTTTACCCGGTGCTGGTCCTGGTAAGCCGGCGGGTGCTGCCCCTGCCCTGGGCCGACGCGGTGGCGTATGGCCTGGCCCTGGGGGTGGTGGGGCTGTTGTTGTATTGGGCGTACCGGTCTCACCGCGAAGGGCCGAAAACGGCCCACCGGCTCCTGGCCGCGAGCCTGGTAGCCACCTTTTGGGTGGTGCCCCGGGCGCACCTGGCGGACCAGGTGGTGCTGCTTTTTCCCCTGGCCCTGTGGGTGGCCCGGGGAGTTCGGCGGGGCCGGTGGGGGTACCGGGTCGCGGGCGTGCTGGTGGTGGCGGCGCTGTACTGGGTGGTCCACGGGCTCGATCTGGCCGGGCTGCCTCCGACCAGGCTGGAAGCGGTCCAGCATGCCCTCTTGTTCCCTATTGGCCCTACCTTGTTGGCGCTGGCCTTGGGGCAGGATGCAGCCGACTCATGAAGCCGGCTGCTCTGTTGTGGGCGGAGCGACACAAGCCCTTGGCGGCATCGTTTAGAAAGAAACGAAAACGTGGGGCAGCGAAGCCGCCCACGTTTTTCATGGCGTCGTTTTGGAGGCAGGCGGTGGTGTGTTGCCCCGGTCCTCCGGCCGGAAGAAGCGGCGATAACCCCAGCGGAGCACCCGGTACCCCACCCATGTCAGGGCCGCGAACATCAAGAACAGGGGCAGGAAGTACACCACCAGCCAGATGGCCAGGTCGGCCAGCACTTGCAGCGTGCGTATCAAGGCCCGCAACGCGGCCTGCAGGGTGGTCTTGGGGGTCCACACGCCGGGCAGCACGGGTGGCTGGACCTCTTTGGGTACGAATTGCAATTCCAGGCGGGCGAATTTGCTCACCTGCTGGAGATAGCGCTTGCGTCCTTCCAGCCGTTCGATGTCTTCCCGTACCTGGCGCAGGTGGCGATAGACCTCCAGCACCTCCTCGGTGGTGCGGGCTTCTTCCAGGAATTTCAACAACTCTTTTTCGGTGGCCCGCAAATGGCGCAGGCGGGCTTCGATGTCCACGTATTCCGCGGTCACGTCTTCGCTGTTGAGGGTGTCCTTCAACACTTCCAGGGCCAGGCTGCGAAAGCGCTCCCGGGCCTCTTGCAGATGCTGGGCCGGCACCCGCACTACCAGGTGGGCTCTGGTGGTAGTGCGGCCGTCGGGCAGGGAGGCTTCGCTCACGTCGGATGAGACCACGTAGCCTCCCAGTTCTTCGGTGATGCGCCACGCCTGGTCCAGGGCCTCTTTGGGGTTTTCCACCCGCAATTCCATGTATCCTTCGTAGACGATCATGCGCAGCGCGGGCATCTCGTCCGCGACGGTCGCCGTTTTGGCCTCTCCCGCGGGGGCCATGACTTCCCCTTCGACCGCGATGCCCGGAAGCATCCTCGGTTGTTCGGGGGACGGGGCCGTTTTGGCGCGGGCGCAACCCAGCAGCAGGCCCGCGCCCGCCACGAGAAAAAGCAGAACCCGTATCCGTCGTTTGAGCATGTCTCTCCTCCCGGGCGGGGAAATGTTTTCTAAACGCATTTTAAACCAATTTCGGACAATCTCTCACACAAAACTTGAAGGATGCGGCGTAAGACGAAGTTTCCTCCGTGCCTTCGAGTGAAACCTAATAGGCCTTTCAAAACTGCCAGAATAAGGAGCCTTTGAACGGTTGACATTGGGCGGGGGGGGGTATCATGAAACATAGGGGTTTACATCCGAGGCATCATGATGTTCTCTAAAAGTCGCTTATATTTAGGCCTCAACAAATACACCAGGGAGGGAAAAATGAGAAAGAAGGTCATCTTCCTTCTAATAATAGGAATGCTTCTGCCATTATCCGCTGTAAAGTTTAAGCCTTTGGCCAGTTCATGTTGGGGCGACAGTTGTCGTGGTTACTATTACTATGACAAAGGTTGTTGGCAAAGTTGGGTTGCTGGAGAAAGTGTGGCCATTGGTTATTATGGTAAAGTGCGAATCGAGATTCCCTACAGCCAAGGATGTGCTGCCAATTGGGCGGTAACCAAAATCGAAATGACAGCACGTTGCCCCAATTTTGCATTGGCCAAGGCACAAGAAGAACCATATCCGCATTATTCAGAAACTCGCTATTTTAGAAGGAGCGTTGGTTGTTTTAATGCGCCTCCTGTTGTGTTATTCGTTAGCAAAATGGTGAGTGGTTTGGTACCTGTCCGTGGGTGGGCAGGCCTTACCCGTTATGGAAATTGGAACTACGATCCTCTTGCTTATGCTTATGCCCCATAAATTCCCGCCGTTGAAATTTTTATTTTTACAGGGAGGACGATCATGCGGTTATGGGAAAGGTACCCTCGGTGGAGTTTGGCCTTTGTATGGGCCCTGGTGTTGGTTCTGAGCCTGATGCTGGTGCGGACCCGGGTCTGGGGACAGGACGCGAGTTCGAAGATCCCTCAGACCTTAGAAGCCCTTCAAGCCCTGGGCGGTCAGCGTTTTGGATGGATAATACTTTCTTTGCCGGACGATGTGAATGTGCTGAATCTGTCGGAGACCTTCCTTCAATTGTGGGATGGGAGAGGCCATCCCATCGCATATGCGGATTTGGCCCAGACTCTGATACCACGGAAGGACGGAGGTTGGAACCTGCACGTGTTTCCTTTGGGGAATTTTGACCTTTCGCGTCCGGCGAAAGGCGAATTTCGCCTGGCTACGGTTTCTCGAGAACCGTGGACCTTCACCTTCACCTTTCGTTCGGCGGTTCCGGCCCGGTTGACCTATGAAGGGGAGGGCTTCTCGGTGCGGGAGGTGCTCGTCAACGGGCCTTACGTGGCTCTGTTCGCATGCTTCTCTCCTCCCGACCCTCGAGACTGGCATCCGCGGCTCATCCTGGAAATCCCGGGGAGCTCCGATTCCTGGTTCCTTGTTTACCGACACTTATTCCAGGCCAAGCGGGTATTGGAGCAGGAAGAGCGTTGCCATTTCTATTTGTTTGCTCCGGAAAGTCTCCCCAATGCCACGGAGACCGTGAAAAAGCAAGTGGTGCTTCGGGTTGAGGGTTTACGTCTGCACCCTGATCAATGCCTGGATGATGGGGAATGGCAGCGGATACAAGGAGCAGCCCGGACGCAAGGCCAGGATGCCGCGGAACTTTCTTTCGTATACTGGACGGAATCTCCCGCCGACTGGCCTTATCGGTGGTGCCCTAAACCGCCGGAAAGGGCGTTGCAGGGGGAAATGCAGAATGGGCACCGTCTGGGGATGTGGGCACAACACCGGCAGGCGTTGTACGACGCGCTTTTCTTCCATCCGCTGGAGGTGCGGGTCGGTATCTCCCTTCCCTGAGGGAAGGCGGCATCCGCCTATCGGTGGTGCAACCATTTTTCCCAGAACCAGGCCAGGTGCAGGGCCAGGCGGTGGTGGGGGTTGTCGAAGCGGTAGCCCGTCAGGTGGGCCAGCCGCTCCAGCCGCTGGTGCAGGGTGTTGCGGTGGATGTACAGGGCCCGTGCTGCCTGGCTCAGGCTGGGCTTTACCAGGATGGCTTCCAGGGAAAGCAACAGAGCGTCGCGTTCGGGATGGGCAAGCACCCGGCCCAGGACGTGCTGTACCAGCAGCCGGGCCTCTTCCGGGCGGGTGACCTTCAGCATGTGCAGGTAGGACCGGGCTTCGTCCTCGTGCAGGCCGTCGATCAGGGTAAAACAGCGGGCGATTTCCAGCATGGTTCCGGCCCGGTGAAAGGCCTGGGGCCATTCCGTCCAGGGCACGGGCCGGGTGAGGGCCCAGCGGATGGTGCTGAGCCGTTTATGCAAGGTCGTCAGGCGCTTTTCCCAGGCGCTTCCGGCCTCCTCTGGCTCCGCCACCAGGGCCGCCAGTTCGCCCGGCCGTAAAGGCGCGACCAGGGCGTTGGGAGGCGCGGGCAACGCTTCTTTCAGCAAAGCCAGGGCCTGCCGGTCCTGGGTGGTTTGCAGGCGCAGGATGCGGTACGAACGGGTGACGTTCAGGCCCAGGCTTTCCAGGGTGACCCGCAGGTGCCCCAGGTGCCCACTTTCCCCGCTCATCAAAGCCCAAAAAAGGGATTGAGGTTGGGCCGGCCCCAGGGGTTGGGTCAGGGCTTGAATCAAATGGCGGTACACGGTGCTCAGGGGATGGGGGGTTTGCACCCAAACCACGGGCAGGCCTTCGGGAAAATGGACAGGTGGTTCCTTTCCGATGAGTAAAAGCGCCTGCGCGCCGCGCCGTCGGGCTTCGTCCAGGTGCTCCGGTGCCGCGTGGGTGGTGGCCAGAAAGACATCGCCCGGCTCCAGCGTTTCCAGCGAGGCGCTTATCCAGGCCACTTCCAGAGGTTTTTCCAGGGGTACCGGCCAGGTGTATGGGGATACGAACACCCGACGCAACAAGGTTTCCAGGTCCACGGGTCTGTCCTCGCCAGGCCGACGCGGTCCCGCCGCGTCCCGGACTGTTCCCATTCTACAGCCCGGAACGGGGGTTGGGAAGGGCGCGAACCGGCCCAATCTCCAACAGGTAGGGTACCAGGGAGCCGCAACACCAGATTTTGGCCGTATTTGTCGGTAAATTCGCGAAGGAACGCGCGATGTTTTCGTGTATAATGACGGAAACGCGCGAATTCTGCGCGCAAGTTTTGTCCTATCGGGAGAGGGTGGCTCCTGTTTGCGAGGTAAGCCATGTCGAAACGTCGTCGTGCACGAACGCGCACCAGTGCTTTTGGAAGTCGGGGTCGGGTCAGCCATGATGCGTCGGCTTTTTACGAAAGCCGGTTGTATACCGGCCTGCGCCGGGCCAGGAAGGGCGTCCCTTACCGCGAAACGCCCCTACCGGAAGCCTTGCGAAACCGCATCCTTTGCAAGAGCGCGGAGCGCATGGAGGAATTGCCCGAGGCCAGTGTGCATTTGATGGTCACTTCCCCTCCTTACAACGTGGGCAAAGAATACGACCAGGACCTGACCCTGGAAGAGTATCTCTGTCTGTTACGGCGGGTGTGGGAAGAGGTGTATCGGGTGCTGGTGCCCGGGGGACGGGTGTGCATCAACGTGGCCAATTTGGGCCGCAAGCCTTACATTCCCCTGCACGCTTACATCATCGAAGACATGCTGGATTTGGGCTTTTTCATGCGGGGAGAAATCATCTGGAACAAGGCCGCGTCGGCTTCGTCTTCTACCGCCTGGGGAACGTGGAAATCGCCGACGAATCCCACGTTGCGGGACGTGCACGAGTACATCTTGGTGTTTTCCAAGGAAACCTACAGCCGACCCAAAATCGAAGGCCGCCGGAGTACCATCACCCGGGACGAATTTCTGGAGTTCACGAAAAGTGTATGGACCTTTCCCGCGGTTTCGGCCAGGAAGATTGGGCATCCCGCACCTTTCCCCGTAGAACTGCCGTACCGATGCATCCAACTTTACACCTACGAGGGGGAAGTGGTGCTGGACCCCTTCATGGGCAGCGGGCAGACCGCGCTGGCTGCTCTCAAAACCGGCCGGGTTTACGTGGGTTACGAAATCAACCCGACCTACGTGGACCTGGCGGAACGGCGCATCCAGGGTTTTTTGAAAAAGGCCGCGTAACGCAAAGCCCGGGCTTTCATTTGTCTTCGCGCAACAACCGTTCCAACACCGCGATGAGCACCTGAACCCCCCGTTGGTATTCGTCCAGGTCGATGTGTTCATGGGGTGTGTGGTCCAGGGCGGCGTCGCCGGGACCGTAGGCCACCGCGGGGCACCCCCACACGCGAGCCACCAGGTTCAAATCCGCGGTGCCGCTCTTGTACACCAAACCGGGGCGTGCACCCAGCCCCCGAATGGCCCCCAAAAAGGCCCGCACCAGGGGAGAGCGTCGGTCGGCTGCATAGGGGGGAATGGGAAAACCGACCCGTTTCAGGCGCACGTCGTGGGGAAGGTGGCCCTGAAGCCACACGTACCAGCCTTCGGGTTCCAGGGAAAGGGGCAGGCGTGCGGCCAGGTGGAGCCAGGCTCGCTGTTGGAAGGGGTCGTCCTGGGTGCCCATGCCCCGCACGGTCAGTTGCAGTTGGTCGAACATGCGCTCCCGGTCGCGGTTGTAGTAGGCCTCGGCTTCCCGCAGGCGGCACCAAAGGTCCAAGAGTCGGTCCGCTGCGGAGCCGCCCGGGCCGGCGGAGTGGCCCTGTTCCTGCTCCACATACAATCGCGCCTGGGCCGTGCCCTTGTAGCCCAAGGTGACCCGATGCCAGCGGCTGGGTTCGCCGATGATGGCGTACGCGGGGTGGTAGTGATTGGCCACGTAGCGCGCCCCGCGCGAGTCCCCTTCCTCGTCCACTGCGGCGATGACGACGAGTTTCCATCCAGGGCGGGGGCCGACTTGTGCCACAGCGTCTACCATGGCGGCCAGGGGGCCTTTGGCATCCACCGTACCCCGGCCATAGAGCACCCGACGCCCGTTTTGGGCTTCCACCCGCACGGGGATTTCCCCCGGCACGGTATCGATGTGTCCCAGAAGCACGAATTCGCGCGCACCTTCCCCCCAAATGCCCACCGCGTTCCCGGCCGCATCCACGAAGGCCTGGGTGGCCCCCAGGAGTTTCATGTGGTGAACCAGCCAGGTCACGGCCTGGGCCTCCTGGCCGGTGGGACTGTAGCGGGTCACCAGGCCCCACAGGGTGGGGGGGACGTCCGCGGGGGTGGTGCGGTGGTTTTCCTGCCATGCCATGATGGGCCTCTCCTGTTGCGGTGCAGGGATGGGGGAGATTATACAGCACGCTTGTGGGTTTCTGGGTACAATACCTGACATGCCGTCGTTATCCAAATTGCATCGGACCGCCCCTGGAGACTCCCTGAGAACCTGGAGAGGGCGCCATGAACCCTTTGCGGGTGGAGGATTTGCGTTTTGATGCCCGGGGCCTGATTCCCGCGGTGGTACAGGATGCCCGTACCGGTCAGGTGCTTATGCTGGCGTACATGAACCGGGAGGCCCTGGAACGCACCCTGGAGACGGGCGAGACCCATTTTTGGTCCCGAAGCCGCCGTGCCCTGTGGCACAAAGGCGCGACCTCGGGCCACACCCAGCGGGTGGTGGAAATTCGGGTGGATTGCGACGGCGACGCGTTGCTGGTTTTGGTGGAACCCCGAGGACCGGCCTGTCATACCGGGCATACCTCGTGTTTTTACCGAACCTTCCCCCAGGCCGCCTTGCGGGAGCGGGACGTCTTCCCCTTGAAAACCCCTGTGTACCCTCGCCCTGGAGAAGCCCCATGAACACCCTGGAGTCCCTTTACCGCGTGCTGGAAGAGCGCAAGCAGCACCCCAGGCCCAATTCGTACACCGCACGCCTGCTGGCCCAGGGCCAGGTGGAGATTTTGAAGAAAATCGGTGAGGAGGCCGTTGAGGTGCTGCTGGCCGCGCAGTACCAGGACGATACTCGACTGGTGGAGGAAATCGCGGATTTGACCTATCACGTGTTGGTGTTGCTGGTATCCCGTGGCATACCGCTGGAAGCCATTGCACGAGAACTGGAGAGGCGGCGACGATGACCCTGGTCTTGATGTTGGATTTGGACGGCGTTTTGGTGTTGCCCCAGGGCTACCGGGCCGCGACCCGGGCCACCATGGCCTGGTTCTACCGGCAATGGGGCTGGCAGGCGCCCCTCCCCGAAGAAGCCGACGTGGCCGCCTTCGAGGCCCACGGCATCACCAGCGAGTGGGACATGGTTCCTCTGATGCTGGCCTGGGTGGTGGAAGCCTTTTTGCGGCATCACGGCCCCCAGGCTTTGCCAGCGCATTTCTTTCCGCCGCCGGAGGCGCAGCCGCCGCGACGTCGGGTGGGTGTACTTCCACCCCCATTTCGGGAACTGCCTCCACAAGTGCTTCCCTTTTTGAGGGACGACCGGGAACCCGCGGCCGCGATGTACCTGGCCCTGCAGGAAGACCCGGCGGCTACGCCCTTCCCCCTGCTGGCTCGGACTTCGTGGGCCGAACCTTTGCTGGCCTACACGCGAGATGTCCTCCGCTCTCCGACCACCTTCATTTTCCAAAACTACGCCCTGGGAAGCCGCGGCTTTGAGGAAACCTATGGGGTGCCGTCCCGTGTGGCCACACCTTCCTTGCTGGCCCAGGAAGATGAAGCCCTGCTTTCGCCCCGGGCCGCGGCTGCCCTGTGGGCGGGGTATCGCCAGGGCCACTGGCGGCTGGTGGTCTTCACCCGGCGGCCCACCCATCCCCCCGGTGCGGGCCTGGGTTACCCCCCGGAAGCGGAACTGGCCCTGGAACGGGTAGGGCTGCCCCAGGCGCCGGTGATGGGGCAGGGGCATCTGGCCTTTTGGTCCGCGCCCCGAGGGTTGAATTACGAAGCGGTGATGAAGCCCGCGGCGGTTCATCCCCTGGCCGCGCTGCTGATGGCCCTGGGAACGCCCTGGGATGCGGCGCTGGAACAGGCCTACGCGTTCTTGATGCAGGCCGGCCCCTGCCCGGTTCCGGGAGGCGGCTGGCCCAACCCGCTGGAGGTGGTGGTGCTGGAGGATGCCTGGGTGGGCATCCAGGCCGTGCAACGGGCGTTGGCCGCGCTGGAACGAGCCGGCGTACCCTCCCGCTTGCGGGCCTTTGGCGTGGCCCGAGACCCGGCCAAGCAGCAGGCCTTGGCCCAGGGCGGGGTACCCGTTTTCCCCACCCCGGACGAGGCCTTGCAAGCCGCTGGCGTGCTTTCCTCGACGTAAAAGCCACTTCCGCTCTTCCCAAAGCCGACTTTTGAGGTGTTACGGTGGCTTTCAAGCAACCATCCCAGGGGTTTGAGTTTTCCTTTGATAGGTATGAGGAAAATCCTGAGTTTGAAGGCGGCCTTGAGGAGGTGGTACAATCGGAGCCGCTGCACCCTCGGCCGCCCTGGCAGGTGTGGCTGGTGGGTGGTGCAGGCCTGTTTCTGGCGCTGGCCCAGGGCTGCCGTGGCGCTTTGTGGGTAGGCTTGTATGCCACCTGGCAGGAGGTTCCCCTTGCCGTTTCGCCCTTTGTGCTGGCCGGGTTGAGTTTTCTGTGGGCGGGCGTTTTTGGCATCTGGGCATGGGGCTGGTGGCGACGGCGGCGCTGGGCCTGGCGGGTGTTTCCCGGTGTGGTGATGGCCTATGTGGTTTATCAATGGTGGGATCGTTGGTTTTTGAGCGTTTCGCCTTTGGTGCACCGGGATACGGTGTACATGTTGGTACGCTCCCTCTTGGTTGTGCTTGCAATGTTGTACTTGTGGAAACATCCTGACATTCGACGCCATTTTGGAGTTGGGCAATGACCCACGGAAGCATTGAACAAAAACTCCAACATTTGAGGGAACTCAAAGCCAAGGCCCTCTTGGGTGGCGGGCCGGAGCGTGTGGAACGCCAACGGAAGCAGGGCAAACTCACCGCGCGCGAGCGGCTGGCATTGCTGTTGGACCCCGGCTCTTTCCGGGAAATCGACATGTTCGTCACCCACCGAGAAACCCGCTTTGGCATGGACAAGAAGAAATACCTGGGGGACGGTGTGGTGACCGGATGGGGCACCATCGACGGCCGCCTGGTCTTCGTGTACGCGCAGGATTTCACCGTTTTGGGTGGCAGTTTGGGCCTGGCCCATGCCCGGAAAATCACCAAAATCATGGACCTGGCCCTGAAGAACGGCGCGCCCATCATCGGCATCAACGATTCCGGCGGCGCTCGGATTCAAGAAGGGGTGGACGCCCTAGGCGGATACGGTGAGATTTTCTACCGCAATACCCTGGCCTCGGGGGTCATTCCCCAAATTGCGGCCATTATGGGGCCTTGCGCCGGTGGCGCGGTGTATTCCCCCGCGCTCATGGACTTCATTTTCATGGTGCGGGGTACGTCCCACATGTTTATCACCGGGCCGGAAGTGGTCAAGGCCGTGACCCATGAAGAGGTCACTTTTGAAGAGTTGGGCGGCGCGGACGTGCACGCGGAGAAATCGGGTGTGGCCCACGTGGTGGCCGACGACGAAGCCACGCTGCTGGGTTTGATCCGAAAATTGTTGAGTTACCTGCCGCAAAACAATTTGGAGGACCCGCCCTTCGTGGACACCGGCGACGACCCTCTACGAGAGGCCCCGGAACTGGATACCATCGTCCCGGTGGACCCTTCCAAGCCATATGAGGTTCGGGACGTGATTCGTCACGTGGTGGACAACGGTGAATTTTTTGAAATCCACGAATCTTTCGCTCCCAACATTGTGGTGGGCTTTGCCCGACTGGGTGGATACAGCGTCGGTATTGTGGCCAACCAACCGGCGGTGCTGGCCGGTGTTTTGGATATCAAAGCGTCGGACAAGGCGGCTCGGTTCGTGCGGTTTTGCGACGCTTTCAACATTCCCATCGTGACTTTCGTGGATGTACCGGGCTTCATGCCGGGGTTGGACCAGGAACATGGGGGCATCATCCGAGCGGGGGCCAAGTTGTTGTACGCTTACAGCGAAGCCACGGTGCCCAAACTCACCGTGGTGCTTCGTAAGGCCTATGGCGGCGCGTACGATGTGATGAGCAGCAAACACCTGGGCGCGGACGTCAATTTCGCCTGGCCCACCGCGGAAATTGCGGTCATGGGGCCGGAAGGCGCGGTGAAAATCATCTTTCGCCGAGAACTGGCCCAGGCTGAAGACCCCGCGGCCCGGCAGAAGGAATTGGTCGACCAATACCGGGAGGCGTTCGCACATCCTTATATTGCAGCGGCTCGCGGGTATATCGATGACGTCATCGAACCACGCACGACCCGTGCGCGGCTTATCAACGCTTTGCAGATGCTTTCCAACAAACGGGTGACCCTGCCACCCAAGAAGCACGGCAACATTCCGCTGTGAATTTGGTAAAACTGTATTTGCAAAAATCAGGTCATTACGATGACCTGGCGATGATATACTAAGAAGGAGTTGGAAGCCCTTGTGGGTGGATGCCTCATAGTAGGAGTAAGCCATGCTTTGGCAGTATGTTCCCATTGCCATCATGCTGGTGCTATCCATGGGATTGGCTGCCCTCATCGTGGCCCTGGGCCATTTGGTCGGGCCGTCCAGGCCCACGCATCGGAAGATGATTCCGTATGAATCGGGCATGGTGCCCATCGGCCCGGGGATGCGGCGGCAGCCCATTCGGTTCTATCGCATCGCTATGCTGTTCTTGCTCTTTGACATCGAGGTGGTGTTCTTGCTGCCCTGGGCGGTGGTCTCCCGTAAGTTGGGGCTGTTTGGCTTCATCGAGGCCCTCATCTTTATAGCCATCTTGTTGGTTGGCTACCTCTATGCCTGGAAAGGAGGAGCGTTGGAATGGGAGTAGAAACCAAACTCGGCAACATGGGCATTGTGACCACAACCCTGGAAGAGGCCGTCAACTGGGCGCGCACGCGCGCCATGTGGCCTTTGCTCTTCGGCCTGGCTTGCTGTGCCATTGAAATGATGGCCACAGCCGCGTCCCATTACGACCTGGCGCGTTTTGGTATGGAACTCATGCGACCCAGCCCCCGCCAGGCCGATCTGATGATTGTGGCTGGTCGCGTTACCCGGAAGATGGCACCGGTGTTGCGCCGTTTGTATGACCAAATGGCGGAGCCGAAGTGGGTCATCGCCATGGGCGATTGTGCTTCTTGTGGAGGCGTTTTCAACAACTACGCGGTTTTGCAGGGTGTTGACGAGGTGGTTCCCGTGGATGTGTACGTGGCCGGGTGCCCGCCTCGTCCGGAGCAACTCATCCACGGTATCCTCACCCTGCACGCCAAAGTGAGGGCCAGCCACCCCCTGCGCCAGCAGGGCTGAGCGGGATTCGGCATCCGCCGGTGTACCCGAAGCGGCATTTCACAAAGGGAGGCATGATTTATGGAAGCCACTTATCTGGAACTGGTCGTCCGGGATTTACGCGAGCGCTTTGGCGTAACCGAGGAGGTTTTTCGGGACGAAGTTTCGCTGTATGTGAAGCCTGAGCAAATTGTGGAAGTGTGTCAGGTGCTGCGGGATGAATACAATTTCGATTTCCTGGCCGATTTGACCGCGGTGGACTACTGGCCCCAGCAGGAGCCGCGTTTCCACGTGGTTTACCAGTTGTACTCCTACCTGCACAACGTCTCCTTACGCCTGCGGGTGCCGGTGGATGGCGAAGAACCGGAAATCCCTACCGTGGAAGGGGTGTACCCCAACGCTAACTGGTACGAGCGAGAAGTGTGGGACATGTTCGGGATTCGCTTTGAAGGGCATTCAGACTTGCGTCGCATCCTCATGCCCTTTGATTGGGTAGGCCACCCTTTACGTAAGGATTATCCCCTGGGCTACGAGGAGCCCCAGTTTACCTTCAACTTCCACGACATCGAACGCAAGAAACCGCGGCCGCGAGAGTGACCTGCAGATCGAGGGTAGCGGGATGGCGCAACCTGCGACTTTACCTGCCGATTGGGAACAACAAATTCGGGAAATGGTCCGCCGAATGGTGATGGAGATGGTGGATCAGGCGTTGCGTGAGCGGCTGCCATTGGCCGGTACGGAAACGGATGCGCGTTTTTTGGAATTGCTGGATCGACGCTTCGAACAATTCATGTCTTGGCAAGATAAGCGCTTCGAGGCGTTGGTACGGGAGATGGACAAGCGTTTCGAAGCGCTGATGCGGGAGATGGACGCTCGTTTCGAGGCGGCGGCCCAGGAGCGCAAGGCCATCCTGGACATGATGAACAAGGGCTTCGAGGCGGCGGCCCAGGAGCGCAAGGCCTTGCAACAGGCCATGGAGAAGCGCTTCGAGGCCCTGATGCGGGAGATGGACGCTCGTTTTGAAGCCGCAGCCCAGGAGCGCAAGGCCATTTTGGACATGATGAACAAGGGCTTTGAGGCGGCGGCCCAGGAGCGCAAGGCCATTTTGGACATGATGAACAAGGGCTTCGAGGCGGCGGCCCAGGAGCGCAAGGCCATTTTGGACATGATGAAC
>JALWJZ010000058.1 GCA_026996855.1 Anaerolineales bacterium | reverse complement strand
GTCCAGCCGAGGAGGACCGCGGCCGGAGTTTGGAACGCGGGGTCCGCGGTGGTGTGGGTGCGGGCAAAGTTCCAGGACCAGAGCGCGAAAAGCCCCAGGGCCAGCAGCCACACAAACAGGCCCACGCGTCCGCGCCGGGCGAGTTCCCGCGGCCGAGGCAGGCCCGGGTTCGGGGCCAGCCGCGCGCGCAGGCCCGCGGGGTCCAGGTCGGGGGTTTTTTCCCGCAGGGTTTGGGCCGTCTTCCGGGCCTCGTCCAGGGTCCGGGCCGCGGTCGCGTAGGCCTGGGTTGCGCGTTCCAGGGCTTCCACCTGGCGGGTCCGGCGCTCCAGGGCGAGGTCTTGCGGTCGCAGGTTGCGCAGAGTCTCTAAGGCCTGCCGCGCGGCCTGGGGGTCCTGGCGCTGCAGCGCGGCGTCCAGTTTCCTCAGGGCGTCCTCCCACAGGGCCTGTTCCTTTTCCTCAACCTCGCGGCGCAGGGCCGCGAGCAGGGCCTGACAGGAGTAGCGTTGCGAGGGGTCTTTGGCCAGAGCCCGGCGGAAGATGGCCGCGGCCTCGGCCCACTGGGGCGGGATGGCGGGTTCGGCTTTGGTAATTTTCTCGTACAGGGCCAGGGTATCCGGGGCCTCGAAAGGCGGGTGGCCCGTGAGCAGGTGGTGGGCCAGCGCGGCAAAGGCGTAACGGTCCGAGGCCGGGGTGGGCGCTCCGCCTTTGACCTGTTCGGGCGCCAGATAGAGGGCGTGTTCGGGGTCCAGGGTCGTGGAAGTCAGCACGGCCGTGCGGGTCATGGACCCCTGGGAAGCGGCGCGCAGGCCGGGCACATCCAGCACCAGGCTTTGCACGCGGCCATCCGTGTCCAGGCGGACCAGGATATTTCGGGGGTGCAGGGCGGCGTATACCGGTGCGGAGCCATCGGCCTCGGAGGCCATCTTGTGCAGCGCGTCCAGGATCCTGGCGATGCCTTCCAGCAGGGCCAGACGCCGGCTCAGGGGTTCCTGGAGCAAAGCCTCCCAGTGTTCGGCCAGGGGCCCACCGGGTTCGTAGGCCAGCACGCCGTACACCTGGCCTGCTTCCTCCACCAGGTCCTGCACTTCTACCATGCCCTCCAGCCGGCGGGCGTAATCGGCCCATTGCCGCAGGTGCTCGCGGAACAGGGGAGCCAGATCGGGGTTGTGCAGGCCCTTCACCACCTGGCGATAGGGAGCCACGGTGGATTCGGCCAGGCAGGCAAAGGTGTAGGGTCCTTCCCCAAGGGCGTGGAGAATGCGGTATTCCCCCAGGCGCAGACCTTCCGGGCAGGTTTGGGCCATGGCAGGACCTCCGTTTCGGGTGTGGGCGACCCGAGGGCGACCCACCGGGTCGCCCCTACCAAGGGGCCGCGGGGGTTACGGTGCGCCGCGGCGGGCGATGGCCCACAGGGCCAGGATGAAGAACCCCAGGGCAAAGGGCAGGCTCAGGACGATGGCCGCCAGCACCTGGGGCGCGGCCTGCCGCACGCGGCGCGTCCAGGGCACCCGCTCCGGCGCCAGTACAGGGAACAGGTCCTTGTCATCCCGCAGGTCGGGCCATTGGGCCAGGGCTTCGCGAAGCGCCTTGTGGGCCTGCTGCCAGGCCCGAAGCATCTCCAGGTACATCACCAGGGCACGGTCCCCGTCCTCCAGCCGGCCGCCCAGGGTGGAGATGAGTTCCTTCAAGCGTTCTTCGGCTTTCGCCAGGTCCTTTTGCTGCAGGGCCACACGGATGGCATTCCGCAAAGATTGGGCCCGATTTTGCCGATCGGTGCGCTCCGCGGCCCACAGCGCGTCCACGAAAGCCCGGCAGGTGGGGAAGCGGGCTTCCGGGTCGTAGGCCAGGGCCCGGCGCAGGGGTTCGTCGAAGGGCGTGGGCACATCGGGGTTGACTTCGTACACGGGCCTGGGCGGGTCCTGACGTTGCACCAGCAGGGCGTACAGGTCGTCCGTGGCGGCCGGATAGGGATGTTGGTTGGCCAGCAGTTCGTAGGCCACCGCGGCCAGGGCGTACTGGTCCGCGCGGCCGTCCACGCGGACTGCTTTCCCCAGGAAATGCTGGATTTGTTCGGGCGCGAGGTAGGCCGGGGAGCCCCCGCGCAGGGCCTCGGGCGAGGCGGTCATGCCGAAATCGGCCAGTTTGGCCTTGAGGGCGCCTCCGGGCTCCTGGGCAATCAGGATGTTCGTGGGTTTTACATCGCCGTGCACCAGGCCCCTTTGGTGCACGAAGTCCAGGGCCGCGGCGATCTGGGCCAGCACGGTCAGTATCTTCTCGCGGGAAGGCCGACGCTGCGCGGCCCAGTCGCGCAGGTTCGGCCCGTCCACGTATTCCATCACAATGGCCGCGCGTTCCGGGTCCACCCGGTAGACCCGGACGATGTGGGGGTGCTCCAGGGAGGCCGCGGTTTCGGCTTCCTGGAGCAGGCGCTCGGGGTGCTTTTTCAGGAATTTGACGGCCACGGGCGTGCCCAGGGTGGCATGGCGGGCCAGCCACACCTCACCGAAGCCGCCTTCGCCCAGGCGCTCCTGCAGCACGTATTTGTCGGCCACCCGTTCTCCTGCCTGGGGCATGGCCCCCTCCCGATGCTTGAGGTGATGGTATTTTACTACAGATGTTCTTTTTGAAGGGCCACTCGGGAGGCGGTCTGACAGAGACGACGCAAACCGCCGCTTTTTCACACAGAGGCACGGAGAACACAGAGAAAATTTTTCGACTCAGTCTCCGTGCCCTCCGTGGCTCCGTGTGCACTTCTATACAAAACGGCTGCCGGGGCCAGCGCGGCTCAAAGCAACCTTCTACACCCCGCCTTCACGCGCTTGCTGCAACATCTCCCAGGCTGTAGCGATGTCCATCCGGGGTTGGGGGAGCACCCAGTCTACCTGCACCCCAAAGCCGGGCAGGGCACGGGACCACACCCATCCCTGGGTGTGGTGCTGCCGGTGGTAGCCGCCTTTCTCTTCCAGAAGATACTGGTACAGGGCCGGTTCGTCGGGGTCCAGGACCCAGTACTCGGGGATGCTGGCCTGGGCGTACTCTCGGGCCTTGTCTTCCAGGTCGATGCGCCGCGTCGAAGGGCTGGCCACCTCGACCACGAACCGGGGCCGGGTGAGGATGAGTCCGCCCGGCCCCTCTTCCACCGGCCCGGCCGGCAACACGAATATGTCGGGTTCCCGGGCCACCTGGGGAAGCACGAGCAATACCGCGGGGCCGAGCAGGGCTTCCCCGCATGCGGTGTGTTCGCAAAACAGATGCAGCAAGGTGGCCATCCAGCCCACGATTTCCTGGTGGCGCACGCTCGCGGGCGAGTGTACGATGACCTCCCCGCGCACGAACTCCCAACGCTGGTTTTCCGGGGCCAGGCGCAGGAATTCCTCCAGGGTCCATCCGCCGATGTGCACCAGGTAGCCGCGCGCTTGCAACCACTCCTGGGGCAACGCCGGCACCCGCACCTGAAGTTCACGCATGGCTCACCCTCCCGCGGTTTCCCGCAATTCCTGCAGAATTTCGCGCGCCCGTGCTTCGCTAATTCGACCTTCCTCTATCATACGCTGGGCCACCCGGTCCACTTCGGGCCCCTGGGCCCCCGCGGCCAGGGCCACCTGCCGGGCGTGGAGCCGCATGTGGCCCCGCTGGATGCCTTCCGTCGCCAGGGCCCGCAGCGCGGCCAGGTTCTGGGCCAGGCCCACCGCGGCGATGATTTCCGCCAGTTCCCCCGCGCTTTGCACGCCCATGAGTTTCAAGGCGGCGCGGGCCGTAGGATGGCTCCGGGTCGCGCCGCCCACGATGCCCACGGCCAGGGGGAGTTCGATGCTCCCCACCAGGTTGCCCGCCGCGTCCTTTTCCCACACGGTCAGGGGCCGGTAGCGGCCGCTGCGGGCCGCGTACGCGTGCGCACCGGCCTCCACCGCGCGCCAGTCGTTCCCCGTGGCGATGAGCACCGGGTCGATGCCGTTCATGATGCCCTTGTTGTGGGTCGCGGCCCGGTAGGGGTCCGCGTCCGCGAAGGCCCACGCGGCGATGATGGCATCCCGCACCTGCTCGCCGGGGAAATCCCGGAAGGCCAGGGCCTGCACAGGCACCCGGCACCAGGCCCGCACCAGGCGTCGGTCCGTCAGGTTGGTGAGGATGCGCAGCAGCGCCCGGCCCCCGGTGAGTTCTTCCAGGGCAGGGGCCAGCACCTCGGCCGCGGTGTTCACCGCATTCGCGCCCATGGCATCCCGCACGTCGTACACGATGTGCACCACCAGGAAGTCCCCCAGGGCCGGGTGGTGGCGGAGATACACCTCGATGTCCCGGGGCCCGCCGCCCCGCTTCTCGATGGAAGGATGCAGGCCCCGCAGCCGGGCCATCAGGTCCTCTCGCGCGGCCAGCACCCGCAACCGCGCGGCGTGGGGGTCGGGGACGTCCAGCACCTGCACCTGGGCCACCATCTCCGGCAGGGAGGCCTGGGCGTGGAACCCGCCCCCCTCCCGCACCAGTTTCGCGGCATGGGACGCGGCGGCCACCACCGAAGGCTCTTCCACCACCATGGGGACCAGCACATCCCGGCCGTTGACCACGAAGTTGGCCGCGATGCCCAGGGGCAGGCCGAACACGCCGACCACGTTTTCGATCATCGCGTCGGCCTGCTCCAGCGAAAGCCCGGCCTGGCCCGTGAGCGCGCCCCAGGTTTCGGGGGACAAATCCACCAACTCTCGCAAGCGCTGGAGGCGCTCTTCCGGGGAAAGGCGATAGAAACCAGGGAGTCGAGAGGTTCGCGTCATGAGGGTCGTCCTCCTGTCATGGGTTTTCGAGTTTGCGGGCTACCAACACCGTGCGACTGCCTCGCTCCTCATAATGGAGCGCCTGGAAGCCCTCGGCAAAAGCCCGGGTCAGTTCGCAAAACCGCAAAAAGTGCTCGGCCGGCGCGTCGGGGCGCACGGCCCGGTGGCGCACGTTGAAGGTTTCGAAAATCAACAAACCGCCCGGCTTCAACGCACGCCGAATGCCGGGAAAGGTGCGCCGCTCCAGGAAATAGAAATTCACCACCAGGTCGTACCGTTCCGACGGAAACGGAAACGTGGCTGCGTCGTAAACCAGGAAGTTCACCTGCACCCCGGCCTGACGCGCCCGCTCCCGGGCCTGGCGCACGGCCACTTCGGAAATGTCGAAGGCATCGACCCGGAACCCCAACCGGGCCAGGAAAACCGCGTTCTCGCCTGTACCGCAGGCGATTTCCAAAGCCCGCCCCACCCGGGCCAGGGGAACGAAGCGCTGCAACGTTTCCCGCAAAGGCGTCCTGCGGCCCTGGGCGTAAATTCGGTTCCAGCGTTCCTTGGGCGATTCCCAGGTCACCCCAACCCTGCCTCCATCTGGGAAAGGGCTGTGTTCAACGGCATCTCGTTTTTCAGGCCGGTTCTTGAGCATATTACCATCAATCCAGGTGAAGGGCCGTCCTTCTTCCCAAGCCCTGCATTTGCTCCCACTCCTGGAATATGGTACAAACGCGGCACCCATCACCGTTGGCAGCGTAGACCCCCCTCGGGGACCTTTTCGCATCGGGAGGCCGCATGACCTGGTGGCAGGCCGTTTTGTTGGGGTTGGTGCAGGGGTTGACGGAATTCCTGCCCATTTCCAGTTCCGCACACCTGGCCCTGGTTCCCCACTGGCTGGGATGGGAACTTCCACCCACGGAAACCTTCATCTTCGACGTGCTGGTACAGACGGCCACCTTGGCCGCGGTGGTGGGC
The DNA here is from genome assembly GCA_026996855.1 of Anaerolineales bacterium. GTDB lineage: Bacteria > Chloroflexota > Anaerolineae > Anaerolineales > DRMV01 > S139-71. The sequence continues at coordinate 10,164 of JALWJZ010000058.1, read as the reverse complement.
TACTATCGAGAGCCGTTGGGGCGCATGGCCGTCGGCTTGTGGCAGGACCTCCGCCGCCGCACCGGCCTCGGCCCGGATTCCCGACGGGCCTTGCTTTTGGGCGTGGGCACCCTGCCCGGCGTGCTGGCCGGGGTGTTGTTCAAAGACGCGGTAGCCTCGGCCTTCACGCAACCCCGGCTGGTGGCCCTGTTCTTGGTGGGCACCGCGTTGCTCATGGCCCTGGCCGAGGTTTTGGGGAAACGTCGGCGCACCATGGACGAAATGGCCTGGTGGGAGGCCCTGATCATCGGGGGTTTCCAGGCCCTGGCCCTGTTCCCCGGCATCTCCCGTTCGGGTGCGACCATTTCCGGCGCCATGCTCCGCCACCTGAAACGGGACGACGCGGCCCATTTCTCCTTCTTGCTGGCCGTGCCCATCATGTTGGGTGCGGGAGGCATGGCCCTCAAGGACCTGTTCGCCCTTCCGCTGACCACCCTGGGGCAGGTGGCCCCGCCCTTCCTGCTGGGCTTCCTGGTCGCGGCCCTGTCGGGTTATGCGGCCATCCGTTTCTTGCTGGGTTACTTACGGGGGCATTCCCTGTGGGTCTTCGTGGTGTACTGCCTGGCCGTGGCCGCCTTCACCTGGATATGGGTATGAAGCCCACCTGGTCCTTCCTTGCGCGAACTGCGCTCCTCCTCGGGTTGGGCCTGGGTCTCTATACCTGCACCTCCTCCACCGCCTCCACAACGCCCACGCCGCCGCCCACGCCCACCCCGCCCCCGGCCCTGCTGGTGCAACGGGTGCCGGAACTGGCTCCCTGGGACGCGATGCTACACGTATGCGCCGCCCAAACCGGCGTGGTCATCGACCTGGTGGAGATACCCTGGGGCGCGACCCCCACCGGCGATGTCTGGCTCACCTGGGGGAGCCAGGACATCCCCCACCTTTCGGCTTATCGTCTGGCCCAATGGAACGCCGTGCCCGTAGTCCATGCTACCCTGGAGTTGGAAGAACCCCTCGACCGGAGCCACCTCGCGGCCATGTATCGAGGCAATCTGCGCTCCTGGAAGGACCTGGGCGGGCCAGACCGGTCCCTACTTCCTCTTCTCCCCCCACCGGGTCATCCGGTATATCGATATCTGGAATCCCTGGTGGCCCCCTTTCCCTGGGTCCCCGACGTGCGTTGGGCTCCTTCCCCTCAACATACGGTACAAACGGTGCAGAAAGACCCCAACGCGCTGGGCTGGCTGCCGCAGCCGTGGCTCGAAGGCAACGCGAGCGCCTCCATCCATCCCCCTCCGTTGACCGAAGACATGGACATGGAGTGGCCGGTGCTGGCCTACGTGCTGCATCGGGAAACGCCCGTCATGGTATCCTTTTTGGGATGTGTGCATCGGCATGGGGAAAGGCCCTGACGCCCTGCCCGTGGCCCTCTCAAGGAGCCTGAAATGAGCCTGGGACGCGTTGCCAAAAACACCTTCGTGGTGGCCGCCTTCTTCGGCGTGAACAAAGCCCTGGCCCTGGTCTACACCATCCTTGTGGCCCGGCGCTTCGGTCTTTCACGGGAGATGGATGCGTTCAACGCGGCCAACAACATCCCCGACATGCTCTTCGCGCTGATTTCCGGCGGCGCGCTGGCCATGGCCTTCATTCCGGTGCTCTCGGAAGTGCTCACCACCGAGGGCCGGGAGGCCATGTGGGGCCTGTTCTCCCGGGTGGCCAACCTGGTCTTTTTGGTCACCGCGTCGCTGGCTTTCGCGGTCGCGAGGCGGGCCTGGTTCCTGGTGACGGAGGTGGTCGCGCCGGGCTTCGACCTGGAACTGCAGGTTCTGACGGTGGAGTTGATGCGCCTCAACCTCATCGCGCTGATGCTCTTCTCCCTCAGCGGCCTGGTTTCGGCCGGCCTGTACGCCCATCAGCACTTCTGGCTCCCGGCCATGGCCCCCGTGATGCTGGACATCGGCCAACTCATCGGCGTCCTGTTCCTGGCCCCCCGCTGGGGCGTGCACGGGCTGGTGTACGGGAACATCCTGGGCGCCGCGCTGCATCTGGGCATTCAGGTGCCCGGCCTGTGGAAGTACCGCTTCCGCTGGTTGCCCCGCATCGAATTGCTCCATCCCCGGGTGTTGCAGGTGCTCTTTCTCATGGGGCCGCGCGTGCTCACCATATTCTTCATTCAGTTGATCTTCATCGCCCGGGACTTCCTGGCGTCCTATTTACCCCCCGGTTCCATCACCGCGCTGGCTTACGGGTGGTACATCATGCAGGTGCCGGAAACCCTGCTGGGCACCGCGGTGGGGCTGGTGCTGCTGCCCACCTTTTCGGAACTCTGGGCACGGCGGGATTTGGAGGGGTTCCGGCGCACGGTGAACCAGGGTATCCGCATCGTGCTGGCCCTGAACCTGACCGCGGCCGCGGTGCTGGCCGCCGCCCTGCCTTACCTGCTGCCCATTTTGGGCCTGAACTTCCAGGATACCCAACTGGTGGTGTGGACCGCGCGAGCCTACCTGGCGGGCATGGCCGGGCACGCTTTGCTGGAACTGGTGGCCCGAGGCTTCTACGCCCAGCAGGATGCTATTACGCCCCTGTTTGCCTCGTTTTTCAACACCTTCCTCTACCTGGCCCTAGCCTTTTTCTTTGGGAAGCGCCTGGGCGCGGTGGGCATCGGCCTGGCCAACGCCATGGCCTTCACCACCGAGGCCCTGCTCCTCACCTTCTTCCTGGCCCGACGGCACCCCGGCATCGTGGGGTTGCACGGCACCTGGTGGCGCACCCTGGCCGGGACGGCCCTGGGCGCGGGCGCGGTGTACGCCCTCTCCCTGGTCCGGCCCGAGGCCGGGCTGGTGGAAGGCTTCCTCCGGGCCGCCCTGGGCGCGGGGCTGGCCCTGGCCTGGATATGGCCCGAGGTCCGCACTTTCCTGCGCATGAATCCTCTGGAAAGCCTGGGATGACGCTTCAAGACCCTTCCGCCTGGCAAGTCGTCTTGCGCACCTGGGCGCCCTGGGCGCAGCCCCTACCCCAAGCCATCCAGGCCGCCCTGCAAGCCGCGGACCCCGAGCACGCGGTGCGCAGCCACCTCCATCGCAAGGACCAAACCTTGTGGGTAGATGGGCATTCCTACGCCTTGGCCCCCGCGCGTGTGCGGGTGCTGGCCCTGGGCAAGGCCGCGTACCCCATGGCCCGGGCCGCCCATCAAGTCCTGGGCCCGCTGCTGCACCAGGGCCTCATCGTGACCAAGGACGGTTACACCGGCCCCGACCTGCCCGGCTTTCGCCAGCACGCGGCCGGGCACCCCGTGCCCGATACCCGCAGCCTGGAAAGCGCCCGCCTGGTGCAGGCCCTGCTTCGCGACCCCACCCCGGAGGACCTGCTCCTGGTGTTGCTCTCGGGCGGCGGCTCTGCGTTGTTGGTGGACCCCGCGCCCGGCCTGACCCTGGAGGATGTGCAAACGTTGAACCGCCTGCTGCTCCGGGCCGGCGCCACCATTCACGAGATCAACGCGGTGCGCAAGCACGTGGAGCGCCTTAAGGGAGGCGGACTGGCCCGGCTGGCCGCGCCGGCCCGGGTGCACACCCTGGTGCTTTCCGACGTGCCCGGCGACGACCTGAGCGTCATCGCCTCCGGCCCCACCGCGCCGGACCCCAGCACCTATCGGGATGCCTGGGAGGTGCTGGCTCGGTACGGCCTGCTGGAGCAGGCCCCACCCGCGGTGGTGGCCCACCTGAAGGCCGGCCTGGAAGGCCGCCTGCCAGAAACGCCCAAGCCCGGCGAGGCCCTCTGGCAGCGGGTGGCCCATACCCTGGTGGGTTCGGTGCGTCTGGCCGCCGAGGCCGCGTGGCGGGCGATGGCCACGGCCGGATGGCGCGGGGGCATCCTGACCACCACCTTGCAAGGCGAGGCCCGGGAGGTGGCCCGGGTGTTGGCGGCCATTTTGCAGGAAGCGGCCCGATGGCACCGTCCCTTCGCACCGCCCGCCTGCATGGTTTTGGGCGGGGAAACCACGGTCACCGTGCGGGGCCCGGGCAAAGGCGGGCGCAACCAGGAACTGGCCCTGGCCGCGGTGCCTTACCTGGCCGGGCTGGAAGGGGCGGCCCTGGTGACCCTGGCCACCGACGGCACCGACGGCCCCACCGACGCGGCCGGCGCAGTGGCCACCGACCAGACCCTGGCCCGGGCCCGGGCTCGCGGGCTGGACCCCCGAAGGTATCTGGACCGCAACGATTCCTACGCCTTTTGGGAGCAAATGGGCGGCCTTTTGAAAACCGGCCCCACCCGGACCAACGTCAACGACCTGGTTTTCCTGTGCGTGAAGTGAAGGGGCCAAAGGCGGGCCGGACCTCCCCTCAGCCCACTATTTCCAACGGGGCCATAGAGGCCAACAGGGGCTTGGTGGTGCCCGTATCGAAGGCCACCATGAGAATCTGGTCGCCCCCGGCTTCTTCCACAGAAACCACGGTACCCAGGCCCCAGCGAGCATGGCGCACCCGCATGCCTTCCCGGTAGCGGGGCGCGGGTCGGGTGCTCTCACCGGGGGAGGTAGACGAGGCCCCCTTGGCCGCCGCGCGGCGGCGTTTTTTCTTCTTTTTCAGGTGGGGGAAAAGTTTCTCCAGGTCGCCGCTCACGGCTTCCGGTGGCAGGTCTTTCAAAAAGCGGGAAGGATTCAGGGGTTCATAGGTGCCGAAGGACCAGCGGGTTTCCGGCACGACCAGAAAGAGACGGTCCTTGGCCCGGGTGATGCCCACGTAGAACAGCCGCCGTTCTTCATCCAGGGCTTCTATGTCCTCGGTGGAGCGTGCGTGGGGAAGCAGCCCCTCGACCAGTCCCACGATGAAAACCACGGGAAATTCCAGCCCCTTGGCCGCGTGCAGGGTGAGCAGGGTGGGGGCGTCGCCTTCTTCCAGGGTGTCCTGGTCGGACATGAGGGCTACGTCTTCCAGGAATTGTTCCAGGGCCGAGGGCGGATACTCTGCCACCAATCGGCGCAGTTCCATCACGTTTTCCCAGCGAGTCTCGGCTTCTTCGGGGTGCCGGGACGTCTCCCGCAAAAAGGTTTTGTACTCGATGTCGTGCAGGATGCGATCCAGCAGGTCCAGGGGCGAAAGGCGGGTCATGGCCGCCTGCCAGGAGGCCAGTTGGTCGGCGAAGTGTTTGAGGACGTTGAAGACGCGGCGGTTGAAGGTCGAGGCGTAGGTTTCCGGGTGGGCGGCCAGGTCCAACAGCAATTCGCCGGCACTCAGGCCCATCCGTTGCGCCTGAGTGCGCAGTGCGGCCAGGGTCTTCATACCAATGCCTCGGGGCGGCACGTTGATGATGCGCAACAGGCTGCTCTCGTCCGCGGGGTTGTACAACAGGCGCAGGTAGGCCAGCAGGTCCTTCACTTCGCGCCGACCGTAGAAACGCTGCGCGCCCACCAACCGGTACGGGATGCGGTATTCCAGAAAACGGTCTTCCATCACCCGGGATTGGGCATTGGTGCGGTACATGATGGCGAAGTCGCCCAACTGGGCCTGGCCGGTGCGCACCATTTCCAGGATGGTTTCCACCACGAAGGTGGCTTCCTGGTACGTGTCCCGCACCCGTTTCACCACCACCTTGCGGCCCTGGCCCCGACGGGTGTACAGGCGCTTGGGTTTTTTGTGCAGGGGCCGGATGACTCCCATGGCCGCGTCCAGAATGTATTGGGTGGAACGGTAATTCTCCTCCAGGGGAATGATGCGCGCCTCGGGAAAATCCCGCTGGAAGCGTTCCAGGTTGCGGTAATCCGCGCCTCGCCATCGGTAAATGGATTGGTCCATGTCGCCCACCACGAAGATGTTGCGGTGTTCCTGGGCCAGCAGTTTGACCAGGTGGTACTGCAAGGCGTTGGTATCCTGGAATTCGTCCACCAGGATGTGTTGATAGCGCTCGCTGTATTTGCGTCGCAGGCCGGGATGCTCTTCCAGCAGACGCACGGCCCACAGGAGCAGGTCGTCGAAATCCAGGGCCCGGGAAGCCAGCAGCAACTCCTGATAGCGCCGGTACACCTGTTTGATGGTGCGGTTTCGCAGGTCGTTTTCGGGGAAATCGTCGGGCCACTGGCCCGCGTTCTTGGCCCGGGAGATGGCTGCATGCACCTGACGCACCGGGTAGAAGGTATCGGAAATCCTCAAGTCTTCCATGGCTTGTTTGACGAGGCGCCGTTGGTCTTCGGCATCCGCGATGACGAAGCGTTCGGTGAAGGGGTGGTACGCGGGTTCCTGCCGCAACATGCGGGCACAAAACGCGTGGAAAGTGCCCACGGTCAGACCCGAGGCCTTCACCCCCAGCAGATTTTCCAGGCGCTCCCGCATTTCCCGGGCAGCCTTGTTGGTAAAGGTCACGGCCAGAATGCGCCAGGGCGGCACATCGTGGGCCGCGATGAGGTAGGCCACCCGGTAGGTCAGCACCCGGGTCTTGCCGGAGCCCGGTCCGGCCCAGACCAAAATGGGACCGGGCGCCGCGGTCACGGCCTCTCGCTGCTTTTCGTTCAGCCCGGTCAGCATGTCCTCCAGCGAGGAGGGTAAACCCTGGCTCATGTTCCCCTTTCTCCTGCGGCGAACCGGTCGTTTTTCAAAGCACGTGCACCGGAAAAGCAAATATCCCTGTACACGGGCTGACGGACCCCTTCCGGGTCGGTCACCGCCCTCCCATCATACACCAAAACCGTGGCTCCGCGAAGGGTTCATGGTATGCTTGGGAAGGCCCCATTCGGTGCAAAATCGCGCTTGATGAAGGCACCGTGGTCATGTCGTTTCGTCTGCCTATACGCCATCGCCTGCTTCTGGGAATGACCCTGGCCGCCATGCTGAGCGTGGGGGCCTATCTGTGGGCCGCCCATCGCGAATATCGGGCCGGTTTTCCCCTGGACGACGCCTGGATTTACCAGACCTTCGCCCGCACCTGGGCCACCACCGGCACCTGGGGCCTGCGGGCCGACCAGCCCGCGGCCGGGGCCACCGCGCCTCTGTGGGTACTGCCCATGGCTCTGGTTCACAAACTGTGGCCGGATGCCGGGCCTGTAGGGGCCTGGCTCATGGGGTTGGGCCTGTTGGCGGCCATGGCCCTTTTGGTGATGCGCGAAGCCCAGCGCGATGGCCTTTCCCTGGGGGCCTCGACCGCGCTGGGGTTGATATTCCTGTTGGAATGGCATCTGGTCTGGGCCGCCCTCTCCGGCATGGAAACCCTGGCCTTTGGCCTGCTGGCCTGGTGGGTGTTGCGCCACCTGGACCGTGAACACCCCTCCTGGGGAAAGGTGGGGTGGCTCCTGGGCCTGGGTGTGTGGCTTCGTCCCGAGGCGGTGCTCCTCCTTTTGCCCTGGGCCTGGCGGGTGGGGTGGATACCGCGGTTTCGAGAGCGGCTGCGTGCCTTCCTGGCCACCGGTTTTCCCTTGTTGGTGTTGCTGGTGCTGTACGTGACGGTGCAACTTTTGCTCACCGGCCACCCCTGGCCCAACACGGGCCAGGCCAAGGTGATGGAATACGCGGCCTGGCGAGAAGGACCCTTCCTGGTCCGCTGGCTGCGCATGGCCCTGCCGCCTCTCATCGGCCCTGGGCTCCTCTTCCTTCCCTGGGGTCTGTATGGCCTGGTGCGTCATGGCCGGGCCTGGGCTTGGGGTGAGGCACTCTGGGTTCTGGCCCACATTACGGCGTACGCCTGGCGACTGCCGGCTCCTTATCAACACGGGCGGTATGTCATGCCCATCATCCCCGTGCTGCTGTGGTGGGGCGCTCGGGGTTTCATACGCTGGCAACAGGCCGATGGACCCAAAGCCTCGGGAGCCAATCCCGACGACCGGTGGGGATGGCGCGTGCAAACCTTCACCCGCTTCCTGGCCGTGTTTTGGGTGCTGGGGTTCTGGTTCCTGGGCATGCGAGCCTACGCCGCAGACACGGCCTTCATCGAAAGCACCCTGGTGGATACGGCCCGATGGGTAGCCCGGCACATCCCCTCGAACGAAGAAATAGCCGCCCACGATATCGGTGCATTGGGCTATTTCGCGTCCCAACCCGTGGTGGATCTGGCGGGCCTGGTCAATCCCGAGGTCATTCCCTTCCTGCGAGACCCGGTACGGCTGGCTGCGTATTTGGAAAGCCGTAAGGTGCGCTACCTGGTGCTGTTTCCCGACTGGTACGGCCCGGATTTCGTTTATTGCTCGGCGGTTTTGCATCGCGCCCGGGCCCGGGGTTACCCGCCTGAGCAGGCTCCGGACCTGGTGGTGTACCGCTGGCGGCCCTGCCCGCCCGGGCATCGATAGCGACACAACGCCAAAACGCCGGGCTTCACGTTCGCCCATCCGCAAATTCGCAAATTCGCACATTCGCTTATTCGCCCTTTAGGAGGTGCATCATGCCCGTGGTACTCGTCACCGGCGCGGCCGGCGGTATCGGCCGGGCCACGGTGGAACTGTTCCGCCGGGAAGGCTGGGACGTGGTGGCCTGGGACGTGCAGCCCCACCCGGAGCCGCCTCCGGGCGTGCGCGCCATGCAGGTAGACGTGAGCCAGCCCGACCAGGTGGAGGCCGCGATGGGCGAGGTGGCCCGCGCCTTCGGTCGGCTGGACGCGCTGGTGAACAACGCGGCGGTCCAAATCACCAAGCCCTTTGAGGCCACCACGCCCGAGGAATGGGACCGGGTGCAGGCGGTCAACCTGAAGGGGGCGTATCTGGTCAGCCGTGCGGCCTATCCCCTGCTGCGCGCGGCCGGGCGGGCCTCGGTGGTGCATGTAGCCTCGGTGCACGCGCTGGCCACTTCGGCCCACATCGCGGCCTACGCGGCCAGCAAAGGCGGCCTGCTGGCCCTGACCCGGGCCATGGCCATTGAATGGGCGCCGGACATTCGGGTAAACGCGGTGCTGCCCGGCGCGGTGGACACCGCCATGCTGCGCGCGGGCCTGAGCCGGGGGCACGTGCAGGGAGAAACTGTGGAACAACGCCTGAAGGCATTGGCCGAGCGCACGGTGGCCCGTCGCATCGGCCGACCGGAAGACATCGCGCAAGCCATCCTCTTTCTGTGCGATTGGGAACGCGCGGGCTTCATCTACGGCCACGGTCTGGTGGTGGACGGCGGCGCCACCATTCGGTTGAGTACGGAGTGATGTTTATTTGGGAAGAATCTCCACACCTTTCCGCGCTTTCTCAAACTCTCCTAAAGCAAGCCTGGCCTATGAAAGCCGAGACCCAGCGGAAAGGGGCAAATAGGCTTTCCCGACACCTATGTCTACTCCAATGGAGGGAGCCGATGAAGAGGTTGGTGATTTTGAGCCTTTTTCCCATAATTCCAAAAGAGCCTCTTGATGGCGAGCGGCCCACTCCGTGACCATACCCAACACCCGAGGCGAGAGTCTTCCGCCGATGACCATCAATGTGCGAATGTCGATAATAGCACGTTGCTCCCCATAAACAACATGGAAATGGGGAGGGGCATGGTCGTTGTAGTACATGCGGATGCTGATTCCAAAGAAACGGCAGATTTCAGGCATGGATTTCCTGGACGGTCTTGAGGTTTGGAAAGACCTCTGCAGGACGTTTACCTGTAATCTCCAGGTACAACGCATCGGGACATAAATCGACATCCTGCTCCCAAACCAACTCGCCCCCATCGCCAATGCGCACCGATCGGAATCGCTCTTCGTCCTTCCATATTACAAAAACGCCTTTCCCGACCAAACCAGAAAGGTCGACCACACCCTCAACGCCGTCGTCAAACCGAAGCCACAAACGATATCTTAGCAAAGGCTTGACCTCTACCAAACGCGGCATCTCCAACCTCCAATCCACTCTTTTTCCTCCATTCTATCCTACCACGAAAGCCGTAAAAGTTTTGATGCCACACAAGATACAAATTAGGTAGGCCACTCGCCGCTCAAAAACGTAATGGATAGGCCTCAGCCCCAATTCAACAAAAGCGGCCCGTCCATAGGCCGTTTTTTGTTCACTTCAGCACCGCCTGGAGCAAATGCTCCACCGCCGGATGCACATTCCTCAAAAAGAGGCGGCCAACAAGCCGCCTCTTTTTCCTACTTCAACACCGTTTGAAGCAAATACTCCACCGCCGGGTGCACATTTCCCAACAAAAAGAGGCGGCCAATAAGCCGCCTCTTTTTCCCCACTTCAGCAACTGCTCCACCGCCGGGTGCACATTCCCCAATAAAAAGAGGCGGCCAATAAGC
>JALWJZ010000057.1 GCA_026996855.1 Anaerolineales bacterium | reverse complement strand
AAATCGTGACCTACGAGGTCACCCTGACCCTCAGCCCCGGCACGGTGGCCAACCTGACCCTGACGGATGTGCTGGACCAGGGCCTGGCCTTCGTGGCCTGCGATGAAATCACCGTGACCGGCAGCCTGACGGCCAGCGCGGGCACCTGGAGCGACATCTGCAGCAACCCGGCGGTGGCCGAATACCCCGCGGGCAGCACCGACCCGGTGGACCAGGGCCGCCAGGTCACCTGGACCTTTGGCACGGTGACCAACAGCGGCACCGACGACGCGACCATCACCGTGCGCTACCGGGCCGTGGTGCTGGACAGTGCGGACAACACCCGCGGCCAGACCTTAGCCAACCAGGCCACCTGGACCTGGGACGCGGGCAGCGCGGACGCTTCCGCGGACCCGGTCACCGTGGTGGAGCCCGACCTGGTCATCACCAAGGAATTCGACCCCGTGGTGGCCGGGCCCAACGAACTGGTGACCGTCATCTTGCGTGTTGCCCATACGGCCGAAAGCAACGTGGATACCTTTGATGTGGTGCTCACCGACTCGCTGCCTACCGGTTTGGCCTTCATCGCAGGCAGTCTGACCCATGCGTCGGGCTTGGCGCCCACCACGTTGAATTACGACCCTGTCACCCGCACCATCACCGCCACCTGGGATGACTTCCCGCTGGGTTCCACGTCGGAAATCCGCTTCCAGGTGGACCTGACGGTGCTGGACAACGTACGGGTGACCAACGAGGCTACCTTGACCTGGACCAGCCTGCCGTGCGACGGTTGCGATGCCGACTACGCCCTCTCGCCCCACAACGCGCTGGCCCGGGAACGCAATTACGACCCGCCCGCGGGTGGGTACGTGAGCCGGGCGCAGGCCGAAATCTACTGGGTGCTGCCCGAGACGGGCTTTGCCCCCGGCCGGGTGACCCCGCTGCCCGAGCAGCCGGCCCACCTGCAGTACCAGGCCACCGACATGTGGCTGGAGATTCCGAAACTGGGCATCAAGATTCCGGTGGTGGGCGTGCCTCGCAACCAGCAGGGCTGGAACCTGACCTGGTTGGGCGCCAATGCCGGATGGCTGGAGAACACCACCTTCCCCACCTGGGAGGGCAACTCGGCCATCACCGCCCACGTCACCCTGCCCACGGGTGCGCCCGGACCCTTCGCGGCGTTGCACACCCTGACCTGGGGCGACCAGGTGCTCATCCACTACCAGGGCCAGGTGTACGTGTACGAGGTGCGTGACCGGGCGCTGGTGGCCCCCACGGACACCTCTGTGGTGGCGCCTACTGATTACCCGACCCTCACCCTCATCACGTGCGCCGACTGGAGTGAAGAGCAGGGTCGCTTCCTGCGCCGCTGGGTGGTGAAGGCCGTGCTGGTCGAGGTGCGGAGTCCGTAGCGGGCCGAGACCTTGTCAAAGGTCAAAGAACCGAGGAGGTGCACGATGCAGCACCTCCTCGGTTTTTATGTGCTACAGGGAGCGCTCCTTTCCCCAAAATCGGGAGGCCCAGGTATGTCCCGTGTTCCTCGCATTCCGCCTTCGGAAATCACCCCGGAAGGGGTTTATCTTCACCGCCGGGATTTTCTCGAACTGGCCGGGTTGATGGCCCTCACCGGCCCGCTGGCTGCGTGTGAACGGGTTTTGCCGGGGGAGGCCCTCCAGAACCGGAGTACGTTGGAGCCTTGCGTATTCCGGGACGAGGGCGCATGCACATGTTGCCGAAATCGAGCCGGCCTGGATGGATGGTACAGCTTGAGCAGCCTTTACAGGAGGGCCTTTTTGAAACGCCCTGGTCGGACCGGGTTCGGGTCCCAGGTTTGCCGTCGGCGGTCGGCCGACGGCCGTCAGCCTTTGAAGCCTCCGGGAGTTTTTGAGGGTACCCGTTTTGGCAAACCCGCGCGCTACGGATGGGGCCGGATGGTATAATCTCAAACGCCAACCAAGGTATGGCAACGAGGGCGTGGAAGTGTGACAAACATGGACGCGGCCTCGCAAATTTTGATATAACGAAGGTACGGGAGGCGCATCTGTGAACCCGAAAGAGCAACCGGAACGGGCTTCCTTTTCTTTCACCTCTTTGGCATTGGTCCTTCTCTTTCTCCTTTTCGTCTTCGCCGTCTTCAACGGCGTTTCCCGCAGCCGGGAGACCCGCATCGGGTTGAATCAGTTGGCGGCGGACATCCAGGCGGGAGAAGTCGAAAAAATCACCGTGTACGATGGCCGGGCCGTGGTGGTGTACAGGAACGACGAACGGGCCGTGGTGTATGGCGTGGACCAGGAAGCGTTCTTTTCCCAACTCACCGATTTGGGCGTGACGCTGGACGATTTATCCCCGGAGAAAGTTAGCATTGAAATCGTGCCCCCCAGCCCGTGGGGAGGCATCTTCAGCGTGCTTCTCCAGTTGCTGCCCCTGGTGTTGTTGATTGGGCTGTTTTGGGTCTTCCTGCGACAGATGCAAGGCAGCAACAATGCGGCCCTCAACTTCGGCAAGAGCCGGGCACGGCTCATCTTGCAAGACCGGCCCGCAGTAACCTTCGACGATGTGGCCGGTGCGGACGAGGCCAAAGAGGAACTCAAAGAAGTGGTGGAGTTCCTCAAGGACCCGGAAAAGTTCCGTCGGTTGGGCGCTCGTATTCCCAAGGGCGTGCTTTTGGTAGGCCCGCCGGGGGTGGGGAAGACCCTGCTGGCCAAGGCCGTGGCCGGAGAGGCTGGGGTGCCCTTCTTCTCCCTCTCGGGATCGGAATTCGTGGAAATGTTCGTGGGTGTGGGCGCCAGCCGGGTGCGGGATTTATTCGCCCAGGCCCGGAAGCATTCCCCCTGCATTGTGTTCCTGGACGAAATCGACGCGGTGGGGCGGCAGCGAGGCGCCGGCCTGGGCGGCAGCCACGATGAGCGAGAGCAAACCCTGAACCAGTTGTTGGTGGAAATGGACGGTTTCGACACCGACACCAACATCATCGTCATGGCCGCGACCAACCGGCCCGACATTCTGGACCCGGCCCTGCTGCGTCCCGGTCGTTTCGACCGGCGTATCGTCATCGACCGGCCGGACCTCAAGGGGCGCCTGGAGATTCTCAAAGTGCACACCCGGGGCAAGCCCCTGGACCCCAACGTGGACCTGGAGGCCATTGCCCGGGCCACTCCCGGCTTCGTGGGCGCGGACTTGGAGAACCTGGTCAACGAGGCGGCTATTTTGGCCGCGCGTCGTGGCAAGGACCGCATCACCCAGCGGGAACTGGAAGAGGCCATCGAACGGGTGATGGCCGGTCCGGAGCGGCGAAGTCGGGTCATTTCCGAAGACGAGAAGCGCATCATTGCCTATCACGAGGCCGGGCACGCGGTGGTCATGCAGGCCCTGCCGGAGGCCGACCCGGTGCACAAAATCAGCATCATCCCGCGGGGTATGGCCGGGGGTTACACCATGGCCTTCCCCGAGGAGGACCGGATTCTGGTTTCGCGCAAGAAACTCTTTGCGGAACTGGTCAGCCTGTTGGGCGGCCGGGCGGCGGAGGAGTTGGTCTTCGACGACATTACTTCGGGCGCGGCCAACGACCTGGAGCGGGTGACTCACCTGGCCCGCACCATGGTCACTCGGTTCGGAATGAGCGAGACCCTGGCCCCCATGACCTTTGGCAAAAGCGAGGGGTTGATTTTCCTGGGTCGCGACCTGCACGAGATGCGGGATTACTCCGAAGCCGTGGCCCAGCGCATCGACGAAGAGGTGCAAAAACTGGTGCGGCGGGCGTACGACAAGGCCCGTTCCATCCTGGTGCAATACCGGGATGTCTTGGACCGGGTGGCGCAGGCCCTGTTGGAAAAGGAGACCCTCACCCGGGAAGAGTTTGAGGCCATTTTCCCGGCTCCGCATCCCAAGAGCGCGACGCCTTCCCCCCGGCAGCAGCCCACTGCCGCGTAACCGCTTCGTCCCAAGGGGAAGGGCGCTTTCCATGGGCGTTCTTCCCCTTTCTTTCTTCCTTGCTTCCCTGGGCCGATGCATCTCGTTGTATATGGTGGAACATGCCAGACGTTCCCGAGTTCACCTTGTTCCATGGGGTCACGCTACTGGCCCTGGCCTATGCCTTCGTGAACGGCTTTCGGGACAGTGCCAGCCTGGCGGCATTGCTCATTTCGTCGCGGGTCATGTCCCCTCGCATTGCGCTTCTATGGATTGCCCTGGGGGAGTTCATCGGCCCTTTCCTGCTGGGCACCGCGGTGGCCAAGACCATCGCCGCGGACCTGCTTCACCCCCAGGGGCTGACCCTGGAAACCCTGATGGCCGGGTTGCTCGCAGCCTTGGTGTGGAACCTCCTCACCTGGTGGTGGGCCATTCCCTCTTCCTCGTCCCATGCCTTGGTGGGCGGCCTGTTGGGACCGGCGCTCTTCCTGCACGGGTTGGAGGGTGTTTTGTTACCGGGGCTGGAAAAGGTGCTTATTGCCCTCTTTCTTTCGCCCGTGGCCGGGTTTCTCGCCGGGTACGGGTTGATGCAGTTTTGGTTTTGGGCCTTGCAGCGGGCAACCCCCCGGGTGAACCAATTTTTCCAGCGGGGGCAGTGGCTCACTTCCTTTGGCCTGGCGCTGGCCCATGGCTCCAACGACGCGCAAAAGACCGCAGGGGTGCTGGTCCTGGCCCTGACCCTGACCGGTCAGGTGGTTTCCTTTGAGGTGCCCTGGTGGGTCATGTTAGGGAGCGCCGGGGCTTTGGCCGTAGGTGCCAGCATCGGGGCCTGGCGACTCATTCGAACCCTGGGCGCGCGGATTTTTCGCATCCGTCCCATCCACGGTTTTACCGCGCAGGTGGCCGGGGGAAGTGTGCTGGCCCTGGCCGGTTGGTTGGGCGGCCCGGTCAGCACCACCCATGTGTTGAACTCGGCCATCATGGGCGCAGGGGCGGCGGAGCGGTTGAGCAAAGTGCGCTGGGGAGTTGTGCGGGACATGCTTCTGGCATGGCTGCTCACCATCCCTTTGAGCGGCCTGCTGGCCGTGCTTATCTACGCGGGATTGACCAGATAGTCCAGAGCCCCGGGAAGGGCCGAAAATTGAGAGGCGCGGAAAGCCTCCCACAACGGTCTTTTGTCGGGCATCCAGGTGCGTTGGCCGGACGGGCTTCTCATAAAAATCGGGGCGCATCCTTGCGCCCCGATTTTTTCAGACCCAGAAGCCGGGAGGGCGTTTTTTCGGGTTTCCTCGTTTCAGGGGGCTCCCAGGACCTTCATAGGTACCGGCGTAAAGGTCAACACCAGCAACAAAATGCCCACCCAGGCCAGCACTTTGCGCGGCGTGTCCAGAGGTGTGACGGTGTCCAGGGGTTCGGCATAGCCTCGGGCCAGGAACCACACCAGGGCGAACCACAGCCACCATCCCGACCATACCAGGCCCAGTACCAACAGGGCCCCCAGTACCCAGGGGCGCAAGCGCGCGGCTTTGTTCCCCAAAAGGGCGTACACGACGTGCCCGCCGTCCAATTGCCCCGCCGGAATCAGATTGAGCGCGGTCACCAGCAGGCCGGCCCAGGCCGCGAAGGCCATGGGATGGAGCAGCACGTCCAGCCCCCCCCAGGGCGCGGGTTCACCGGTGAAAAAGAAGCGGAGCCAGTGCCACCAGACCGGGCCGTCGTAGACCGCCGGTTCCGGCAACCACCGGCCGAACATGAGGCGTTTGACCAGCAGATACAACAGGGAGTTGCCTTCCAGGTAAAAGGGTGATCCGCCCAGGGGCAGCCTTCGTACTTCGGAAAGGGCCAGGCCCACCACCAGGAAGGGAATGGCAACCAGGAACCCGGCCAGGGGTCCGGCCAGGCCGATGTCCAGAAGCACCCGGCGGTTGGTGGGGGGACTTTTGAGGCGAATGAACGCGCCCAGGGTGCCGAAGGGGCTGAGGAAGGGGGGAAAGGGGATGAAGTAGGGGAGGGAAACCTCCACCCGGTGCCAGCGCGCGGCCAGGTAATGACCCAGTTCGTGGACGCCCAAAATGCCCAGCAGAGCCACGGTAAAGGACAGTCCCTGAAGAACCGCCTGGGACAGGTCTTTCCAGTACAGGGATGAAAACGGGGTTTGCAGCACGTTTTTCAGGGCTTCCAGGCCGCCACCGTGCATCAGCACCCCAGTACAGGCCACCGAAAGCACCGTGAGCATGAAGAGCAAAAGGTTGGGCCAGATACGAGAGGGTCGTGGCTGAAGACGTCCTTGAATCAGGATGACCATGTGTCGCCGACCGTCGGGGGCGAAGCGAAACAACGGTGTGATGCGCCAGGGCCGCAAGGCCTGGTCCAAAAGGGCGTAGGCCTGGGCGGTGTCGCCGTGGATGGTGCCGATGAAGCGGGCCACCACCTGCCCCGACTGAGGTGCCAGGTTTTCCCACAGGATATGGTCAACGGTCATCACCTGCTGCAAAAGGGCGACCAGAGCGTCCACGTCCACCGGCGCAGCCACGTCCGCAGGCACCACTCCAGGTACCCTTGAAACGAAGTCCGAAGCCATAATCACCTCCACATCGAAAGCGGGAGTGGGTGGGAGTCGAACCCACCGCGGCTCGCACCGCGACCCGCCACCGGTTTTGAAGACCGGGGGGTCCACCGGGACCCTTCCACTCCCATGCTGCCCCTCTTGCAAGAGGGCATCGCCCTGCCCTGAAGGCCTTCTAAAGCATACCCGGAAGCCCGACGGAAAGCAATTCGCCGGGCGCTCAAAGGGTTGTTTTTCCCTTGACAATCCTTTGTGATGCTGTATACTTTGTACTACAAAGTTCTTTGAAAAAAGTTGCATCTTGGGAGGCAAACCATGCGCGGCTTCTGGGCCTTGTTCAAAACCGACCTGAAACTCTACTTGCGGGAACCCGCGGCCGTCTTCTTCACCCTGATGTTCCCCGTGCTCCTCGTCGTCATGGCCGGGTATTCCTTCGGTGCGGAGGTGGTGTTCACCTCGCCCGGCGGGCTGGAGGTCCGTATTCTGGATGTGATGCTCCCTGCTGTGCTGGTCGTCGTCATGGCCACCCAGGGGCTGATGGGTGTGTACCCGACCATCACCTCCATGCGGGAAGGCGGGGCGCTCAAGTACTACCGCACCCATCCCATCCGGCCCGTGCACATCTTCGCCTCCCAGTTCGCGGTGGGCCTGGTCATGCTGGTCGCGGCCCTGGTGCTGGTGGTGGCCGCGGTGCAGGTCTTCTTCGGCCTGCGCTACGACGGCGACCTGCCCATGCTGCTCCTGGCCGGCCTGGTGATTTACGCCGCGTTCTTCACCATGGGCTTTGGCTTGGCCGGGGTGACCTCCTCCACGCGCGCGGCCCAGGCCCTGGGCAGCCTGCTTTTCTTCCCCATGATGTTCCTCTCCGGCAGTTTCGGCCCGCGAGAGGGCCTGCCGCCGGCCCTCAAGTTCCTCTCCGACCTGATGCCCATGACCCACGCCTCGGACCTGCTCACCGACCTATGGTTTTCCGGCCCCCTTTCCCTGCGGGAAGCCTGGCAGTTGCCCCTGCACTCTTTCCAGGGCACCGATTTCCTGGGGCGGGTGTGGTTCTCCCAGGTGACCGCGGGCCAGAGCCTGCTGTATCTCCTGATTCTGACGCTGGTCTTCGGCTTGCTTGCGGTGCGCGCGTTTCGATGGGGAGGAGAAGGATGGGCCTTTCGGCCCGCCGCGCGCGGGGCCGAAACCCCACTTCCCCATGAAGACCACATCCTGGTGGTGGAGGGTCTGGTCAAGACCTACGGCCCGGTGCGGGCTGTGGACGGCCTTTCCTTCCGGGTGAAGCCGGGGGAAATCTTCGGCGTGCTGGGCCCCAACGGCGCGGGCAAGACCACCACGTTGGAATGCATCGAGGGTCTGCGTCGGCCCGATGCCGGCCGCATCCGGGTGCTGGGCCTGGACCCCATCGCGGATTACGGCCGGCTGGTCTACCGCATCGGCGTGCAACTTCAAGAAGCCGCGCTTCCCGCCCGGCTCAAGGTGAAGGAAATCTTCGACCTCTTTGCCGCGTTCTACCCCCGCACCCTACCGGCGGAGATGCTCCTGGAACGCCTGGGGCTGCAAGCGCAGGCGGAGACCTTCTTCGGAAAACTTTCGGGCGGGCAGAAACAACGGGTCTTTGCCGCCCTGGCCCTGCTCAACGATCCCCAGGTGGTCTTCCTGGACGAAATCACCACCGGCCTGGACGCCCACATCCGGCGGGAAATCTGGGCCTTTTTGCAGGAACTGCGCCGGCAGGGCAAGACCATCGTGCTCACCTCCCACTACCTGGAAGAAGCCCAGGCCCTGTGCGACCGGGTGGTGATTCTGGACCGGGGGAAAGCCGTGGCCCAGGGACAGCCCCTGCAACTGGTGCAGGCCCTGGAGTGGGCCTACCGGGTGGAAGTGGAGCCCGCCTCGGACGAGGCGCTGCCTGCCCTGGAAGGCGTGCCCGGCGTGCGCCGCGCCTTTTCCCAGAACGGCGCTTTGGTGCTGGAACTGACCGACGCCGCGGCCCTGGAAAAGGTGCTGGCCGCGCTGCGGTCCCAGGGTGTGGGCTATCGCGCGGTCCGGGCGCGCGCGGCCTCCCTGGAGGACGTGTTTTTGGTGTATACCAGTAGTGGGCAGTGAGCAGTGAGCGGTCAGCAGTGAGCAGACTGCCGACCGCCGACCGCAGACGGCCGACCAGGAGGTAGAACCATGTCCCAAAAACCCGCGTCCCCCATCACGCCCGAAGAGGCCCGGCAGGCCCTGGAACTCATTGAAAGCACCAGCCGGCAGATGCGACGCCTGGCCGCGTACGGCGGCATGCCTTATTTCCTCATCGTCTGGGGTATTGTATGGGTGGTGGGTTTCTCGGCGAATTATTTCGTCTCAAACCCCAGCACCCGGGGCACGATTTGGATGGTGTTGGACATCCTGGGCCTGTTGGGCACCGCGTACGTCGTCTGGTATATCCATAAGCGTGGGGTCCACTGGCCCATGGGCCCCACGTTGGGTTGGTTTTGGTTCGCCTGGATGGTATACGGTGCGCTGTTCGTGCATTTCGCCCAGGCTCGGGGCACACAACTGAGCATGTTGATTTCCCTGTGGGTGATGTTCGGGTACGTGGTCAGCGGCCTGTTCTACCGCAGCCGTGTGCTCATCACGCTGGGCCTGACGGTCACCGTGTTCATCGTGGTGGGGTATGTGGCCCTGCCCGCGTATTTCGACCTGTGGATGGCCGTATTAGGCGGCGGGAGCCTGGCGGTCGCCGGGGTGTACATGCTGACGGCCTGGAGGTGAGCCTTGGCCGAGTTCAACGCCTTGATTCACCAACCGGTGCGGTTGCGCATCATGGCCGCGTTGCACGCCCTGCCACCGGAGGCGCGATTGGAGTTCGGCCGCCTGCGGGAGATGCTGGAGGTCACCGACGGCAACCTGGCCAGCCACCTGCGTAAACTGGAAGATGCGGGCTACATTCAGGTGGAAAAGACCTTTGTGGGTCGCCGACCCCGCACCTACATCGCCCTCACCCAGGCCGGTCGGCGGGCCTTCGAGGAACATGTAGAAGCCTTGCGCGCGTTGCTGGCCTGGGATGAAGGAGGCGCGGCAGGGTGATGGCTTGGCCAGTCCAAACGATTCTGGGCCTGGCGAGGGAATCCGGATTTTGAACAGGGCAGAAAAAAGCGGGGCGCACCGACGCGCCCTGTTTTCGTTGGAACCCCTCGCAATCGTTCGTTCTTTCCTAACGTTTTCTTGACAAATCCCGCCTCCCTCCTATAATGGGGGGCACCCCATAAGGAAGGTGCCGTCATGACGGTGTATGGTCGTTTTGGTTTTTCCTTTTATTTCCGCCGAGGGCGTCCCAGGCCCGCGGCCTCTTGACGCGCACCTCCCTCCGGGGAACGTTGGTAAAAGTGCGAGGCTCGTCGGGCCTCGCACTTTATTTTTTCCAACAGGAGGCAAGCCATGCCGTTACGTGGCATCCGAGGTGCCCATTCGGTTTCCGAAAACTCGGAAGAAGCCATCCTCCAAGCCACCCGGGAACTGCTCCTGGCCATCTGCCAAGCCAACCCGACCCTGCGCACCGAGGATATCGCGGCGGCCTTTTTCACCCTTACGCCTGATTTGAACGCGGCTTATCCGGCTTACGCCGCCCGTCAGTTGGGCTGGACCCAGGTTCCCCTTCTGTCCGCGCAAGAAGTGCCCGTTCCCCATGGTATGGCCCGCGTCGTTCGGGTGCTCATCCTCTGGAACACCCACATCCCCCAAGAGGAAATTCGCCATGTTTACCTGGGGGAAGCCGCCCGCCTGCGCCCGGATTTGAACGGTACCGTTCCCAAAACGACCTTTTCCTCCGTCTTTGATGTTTGATATCGCATGAAGCAGGAAATTGCCTTATCATCCTTTTCCCCAGGAGGTGCGGTATGATGATTGTTATGGAGCCTCATGCCCAGGAAGCCGACATTCAGCGGGTGGTTCAACGGGTGCGGGAGATGGGCTTCACGCCGCACGTGTCGCGCGGGGTGGAGCGAACGGTCATCGGCATGGTTGGGCGGGCCCCGGTTCAGGACCCCAGCACGTTCCTCCAACTTCCCGGAGTGCAGAAGGTGGTCCCCATTACGGCACCGTACAAATTGAGTTCCCGGGAATTCCATCCCGAACCTACCCATGTCCAGGTCGGGCCGGTGACCTTTGGCAGCGATGTGGATATCGTCATCATAGCCGGGCCGTGCTCGGTCGAAAGCCGCAGCCAACTGCTGGAAACGGCCCACGCGGTCAAAGAAGCCGGTGCCCACATGTTGCGCGGCGGCGCGTTCAAACCCCGCACGTCTCCCTACACCTTCCAGGGGCTGGGTGAAAAGGCGCTGGAATACTTGGCCGAGGCTCGAGAAGCCACCGGGTTGCCGGTGGTCACCGAAGTCATGGCTCCGGATGCCGTGGATCTGGTCGCGCGGTACGCGGACATGCTCCAAATCGGCGCGCGCAACATGCAAAACTACCCCCTGTTGCGCGCCGCGGGGAGGAGCCACAAGCCCGTGTTGCTCAAACGGGGTATGAGCGCCACCATCCACGAGTTCTTGCTGGCCGCGGAATACCTCCTCAGTGAGGGCAACTGGCAGGTCGTCCTGTGCGAACGGGGCATCCGCACCTTTGAAACGGCCACCCGTAACACCACGGACATCAACGCGATTCCCGTGCTCAAGCAAGCCACGCACCTGCCCGTGATCCTGGACCCCAGCCACAGCACGGGCCACTGGAACCTGGTCACGCCCATTGCCCGGGCAGCCATTGCAGCCGGCGCCGATGGACTTATCATAGAAGTGCACCCCAAGCCCGACGAGGCTCTCTCCGACGGGGGGCAATCCCTCAAACCGGAACGTTTTGCCCAACTGGTGCGCGAGGTCAAGGCCATTGCCGAAGTTGTCCGACAAAAGACCTTTGTTCCTGCGGAGGAGCGACCCAATGGACGGTGATTTTCCCCCGTTTCCCCTGGAAAAAAGCCGGGTAGCCATCGTAGGCGTCGGACTGATGGGCGGCTCCCTGGCCCTGGCGTTACGGGGCCGGGTGGCGGCCCTATACCTGGCCGACCCCGACCCAGAAACTCGCGCGCTGGCCCGAGCCTGGGGCCTGGGCGACACCGTCGCCGCTCACCCCGAAGAGGCTGTGCGCCATGCGGACGTCATCCTGCTGGCGGCACCGATTCGTGCCATGCTGGAAATTATCCCCCGCCTGGCCGAGTGGGTGCATCATCCCGCGGTGGTCATGGACGTAGGCTCCACAAAAGTGGCCGTTTGTCGCGCTTTTGAAACCCTGCCGCCTCGCTTCGACCCCATCGGTGCCCATCCCCTGGCGGGGAAGACCCACCAGGGCCTGAGTCATGCGGACCCGCGCCTGTTCGCGGGGCGGACCTTCGTCCTTTCTCCGCTACCTCGTACCGGCCCCCGGGCCAAAGGGTTCGCTCAAACCCTGGTTACCCTCCTGAACGCCCGACCTGTATGGATGGCTCCAGAAACCCATGACCGTTTGGTGGCCTTCACCAGCCACGCGCCTTATTTGCTCAGCCTGGCCCTGACCCTGGCCGCGCCCGGGGAAAGCCGCGCGGTCTTCGGCCCCGGGTTCGAGTCCGGCACGCGTCTGGCCGGATCTTCCCCCCGTATGATGCTGGACATCATGATGACCAACCTGGATGCGGTGTTGGAAGCCCTGGAAGCGGTGGAAACCGTGTTGGAACAGGCCCGGGTGGCTCTGGAGCAAGGCCGCGAAGCCGACCTGTACGCCCTGTTCCAGGAGGCCCTGGAGCGTCATCGCAAATGGTTTTCGGCTTGAGTCAGGAGGCATCCAACCATGAAGGTTCCCAGTTGGCTGGCCGAGTTGTACCGAGTATGGGAAGAAAAGGTCCTGCAGCCGTTCCTGCAAAAAGCGCCTGAGCGGCGTCCCGAGTTCCGCACGTTTTCCGACATTCCCATCCCGCGTTTTCTCCTGCCGGAAATCGAAGACCCCTCTTATCCCGAAAAACTGGGGTTCCCCGGCATGTATCCCTTTACCCGGGGGGTGTACCCCACCATGTACCGGGGCCGTCTTTGGACCATGCGCCAGTACGCCGGCTTTGGCACCGCGGAGGAGACCAACCAACGTTTCCATTACTTGCTGAAGCAAGGGCAGACAGGCCTCTCCGTGGCCTTCGACCTGCCCACCCAGTTGGGCTACGACGCCGACGACCCCCTGGCCCGGGGCGAGGTGGGCAAGGTAGGTGTCTCCATTTCCTCCATCGAGGATATGGAGCGCCTGTTCCACGGCATCCCCCTGGAGAAGGTTTCCACCAGCATGACCATCAACGCGCCCGCGGCCATTATCTGGGCCATGTACATTGCCGTGGCCAAAAAACAGGGCGCGGACGTACGGCGTTTGCGGGGCACCATTCAAAACGACATTTTGAAAGAGTACATCGCTCGGGGTACGTACATTTTCCCCCCGCAACCTTCTATGCGCCTGATTACCGACACCTTCCGGTTCGGCGCTCGGGAAGTGCCCAAGTGGAACACCATCAGCATTTCGGGCTACCACATCCGGGAAGCCGGCGCCACCGCGGTGCAGGAGGTGGCCTTCACCCTGGCCAATGCCACAACCTACGTCCAGGCGGCCATCGACGCGGGGCTGGACGTGGACACCTTCGCGCCCCGGCTTTCCTTCTTTTTCAATGCGCACAACAACTTTTTCGAGGAAATTGCCAAATTCCGGGCCGCGCGGCGCATTTGGGCCAAAATCATGCGGGAGAAGTTCCAGGCCAAAAACCCCCGCTCCTGGATGCTGCGCTTCCACACCCAGACGGCCGGCTCGGCCCTTACCGCGCAACAACCCGAAAACAACATCGTGCGGGTGACCCTGCAGGCCCTGGCCGCGGTGTTGGGCGGTACGCAATCCCTGCATACCAATGCCATGGACGAGGCCCTGTGGCTCCCCACGGAGAAATCCGCCCGGGTGGCCTTGCGAACCCAACAAATCATCGCCTACGAAAGCGGCGTGGCCGACACCGTGGACCCGTTGGCGGGGTCCTACTTCGTGGAATACCTCACCGACGAAATCGAGAAGCGGGTGTGGGAAACCTTGCGCCGCATCGAAGAATGGGGCGGCATGCTCACGGCCATCGAACGAGGGTACATCCAGCAGGAAATCCACGAGGCTGCGTACCGCTACCAGCAGGCCGTGGAATCGGGCGAGCAAATCATCGTGGGTGTGAACGCGTTCCAAATCGAAGAGGAGGAGCCGGACCTGGAGGCCCTGAAAGTGGACCCGGCCATTGAAGAGGAACAACGCCGTCGGCTGGCCGCTTTGCGAGCCTCGCGGGATGGGCAAAAGGTGAGCGAAATGCTCAGTCGCATCGAGGTCGCGGCTCGTGACCCCCATGCGGAACTCATGCCGCTGTTCATCGAGGCCGTGGAGCACAAAGCCACGCTGGGGGAAATCTGTCGCGTGTTGCGGGAAGTGTGGGGCGAATACCACGCGGCCTTTTGAGAAAGGGTTTACCAAACCGGTGTTGCTTTTCCAAAAAGGCCCTCAAAGCCCTGTTTGGGCTTCGAGGGCCTTTTGCTTTGCGAAGCGGGGACGCGCCGCGGCTTACTTTCGTGTTCGGGCCAGGGTGCGCGCCCATGACCAGGCGGCCATGAACAGGGCCAGCAACGTCACCAAAAAGTGCAGGGGGAAGCGCACTTCCTTGGCTCCGAAGATGGGCGAAGGCGGGTGCAGAATCTGCTCCGACCGCCACAAGAACCACACCAGAGCCAGGGTGTAGAGTGCATTGACCAGGGCACCCACGCGCAGCGGGAAGAAGAGCAGCCCTGCTTGCAACAAAGCCCCCGCAATGCCGAAGGCCAATGCCACCTTCCAGCGAGGCTCGGCCAGGAAAAGGCCGTTCCAGTTCAACTGCATGGTCCACAAGGAGATGGGCAACGCGGTGAGCCAGAACCCCGTGGCCACCCAAGCCCAGGCTCGGGCCTGGCGCAGTCGGATTTCGTCTTCCTTCCACCAACCCCACAAGCCCAGGGTCGAGGCCAGCAGGAACCCACCCAGACCTGTCCACATCCAGGCGCCGTGCAGATAAACCGCGCGAACCCCTTCTTTCAACACCCGCTCCTGGGGCGCCTGAAACGCCAGTAACACGGCCAGGGCCAAGAACACGAAGCCCCACAACCAGGAGGGAAGCGTACGTCGCAACGCCGGGCAAAACATGGAACACCTCACGGGAAAGAGAAATGGTGCGAAACAGCGCACAAGTTTTCACCGAAACCCATGTTACGGCGCTGGGGTGGGCGTGCCCACCTCGGGAAGACCGGCCCAGACGAAGGTGCGCTGCTCGCTGGAAGCCCCGGCAGGCTCCCATACCGGGTTCCCTTCCTCGTCCGTTCCCACCTGGCGCACGGGCATCACCCACCACCGATACACATGCGGCTGCGCGCCCGTGTGTCGGAAATCTTCCGGTACGACGAATTTGGTGTCCGTCACATAGACCACCAGACGCCGCTCCTCGTCCGAGGTGAGGTCGATCAACGTCACCGCGTAGGCTTCGTTGTCCCGTAACTCACCCACCGCGGCCCATTGCAAGACCACGGCATCGGTCAGGGAAAACACCGCGCCGTCGGGCGGCAACAACAACACCGGTGCGGGATACGGCGGCGGAGGTGAAGGCGTGGGCGAAGGACCTGGTGTCGCGTTGCGCATACACAGAGGGATGACCAGGGCCATTCCCTCGAAGACCACATCGCCCACCAGGCCGTTCCATTCCCGAATGGCGTCCATGGGTACGTCGTACGTAAGGGAAATGGCCAACAGGGTGTCGTCGGGTTTGACTTTGTGGGTCACGGTTTCGCACGCGGCCCTGGTAGCCTCTTCGGGCGGCAGGGTTTCGGTGGGTTCCGGCGTTGGGGTAGGCGTGGGCTGCGGAATGAGCAACTTCTGGCCCTCGTACACCGTACAGGTGCTTCCCAACTGGTTCAGCAAAATAATGGCCTGTACCGACACATCAAAGGTGCGGGCAATGGAGAGGCAGGTGTCGCCCTTTTGCACCACGTAGGTAAACGGTGTGGGCGTGGGCAATGGTGTATAGGTGGGCGTTGGGGTCACGGGTGTATGGGTGGCCGTCGGCGTCAGGGTCGGGGTGTCCGTGGGCACCGGTGTGGGCTCCACGATGCGGTTGGTGCGCTGAAGCACCATGTACACGGAAACCGCGCCCAGACTCACGAAAAAGGCCAGCACGGCCAGGGCCACCGGCAGGCTCAAGGTGATGACCGGAAACCGAGGACCGCGCCAGGTAGGGGCGGTGGCTTCGGGCTCCTGCTGGGCCGGTTCGGGTCTGGGGTTCCCACAAATGTGGCACCGGTCAAGATGGGCTTCCACCTGCGTTCCACAAGTCGGACATGTCCACGTTTCACTACTCATGGTCCTCCTCCAAACCAAGGGCGCCCCCTCCGCCCCACTTACCTGCTCATGATATACTACCTCGCCGGGTTTGCCAACTGTCTACGAAGCTGGGGTATGGACAAGAGTTTGGACAAGTCGGAGAAAGGAAAGCGAGCCTCCAGGGTAGATTAAAAAGCCCACAATCCCATACCAGGAGGCTCGCCATGATCAAGCATATCCCATGGAAACAGATG
>JALWJZ010000056.1 GCA_026996855.1 Anaerolineales bacterium | reverse complement strand
GTGTATGGGGGGTGGCTCCCGGCGTCATGTGGGGGCCGGGGGTGCCCATGGGAGGCGTCTTTTGAGGATGGGGAGTCCCCCCCTGATGGGGGCCCTGGTTCGGTACGTCGGTGGGCATGGAACCCGGCAGTTCGCCTTCCATTTGGCGCACTCGCTCTCGAATCTTCGACCGGATGGCCTCCAGTTCCTGTTCCATGTGTTGCGAGGCTTGGGGGTTCGAGGAACGGTTTTGGAGCATGGTCTGCACCGCTTGCAACTGCTGTTGGTGCCGTTGCACTCGTTCCATAACCCGCTGCCAAACTTGTGGGTCGGCCTGGGACAGGCCTTGGGCCAGCATCAGCGCCTTTTGCAAGTGGGCTTCGTAATTGGCCAGTGCCCGTTCCAGACCCTGGGTGTGTCCTTCCTGGACAAGGGCTTCGATTTCTTGCAGTCGCCGTTCCGCGAGTTGCAAGTGGCGTTCCACGCGCGCTTCCGACGAGGTCAGTTGGAGTTGCAAGCCTTCGACGGTGAGTTTCACCGCATACAGCGGTTCGTTGGGCAGGGCATCCTGAGAGGCGTACACCACGCCGCCACCGCTGACCAAGGCTACGAGTGCAACGACAATCGCCCAGAACATGGTCAACCTCCTGTTGGGGTGGGATGTTTTGCGCCCCAACAAACGAATTCGTCTCCCAGTTGTTACAGGCATTTTTGGGTTTTCCTGAGGCCACGCTCGAGGGAAAGTTTTGCGGGCCGGTTGACGGGCGATGCGTTGCATCACGCGCGCCTTAAGCGCGGCGCGACGGTTCGTGTCCATGCGAACCTTTGCCTCGGGAAGCCGCCATGCCAAGGCCAACAGCGGTGCCAGTTCCTCCCGATATTCGGGATACCGGGCCAGACACGCCTCGGGGCTTTCGCCTCGTTGAAGGGCCTGGATGCATTCTTCCAGGATGTGTTCGGGAAGCACGATTCTCCCTCCCAAAACCAGAACGGGAATGCTTTCGGCATCTACAGGATCAGGTGGATACCATGGGCTTCCAACCAGTGCCGCATCCGTTTCAAAGCCCGATGTTGGAGCACCCGTACGTGGTTTTCCTCGATGCCCATCAACGCCGCGATTTCCGCGGGCTTCAACCCGTGAAAGAAGCGGTAGACCACGACGTCGCGCATGCGTTCCGGTAAATGGGCCAGGGCCTGCAACAACCATTCCCGAAATTCCGCCTGCTGGGCGGCTTGCTCAGGTGAGGGGACGCGCGGGTCCTGCAAAGGGAGTGCGTCCAGGGCCACCGTTTCTCGGGACTGACGATGTCGGTCAATCCACAAGTTGCGGGCAATGCGCAAGAGCCAGGCCCGGAAGTTCAGGTCGGGTTCGGCCCGCAGTCGGCCCAAGCGTTCCCAGGTTCTGAGAAAAGTGGTTTCCGTCAGGTCTTCGGCCTCCTGCCGGTTGAAGGTGCGGTAATAGAAGAACCGATAGACGTCATCCACATAGCGGTCGTACAACATGCCAAAGGCGTTGGCATCCCCGCGTTGGGCGCGCGCTAACAATTCGTGATCGGGCGGTGTTTGGGCCATCATAGGCATCTCAAAAAACGAAAACTTTGTGCAATCCGTTACAACCAAAATACCATGTCGCCGTCTGAAAATTCCTTCGAAAGCGGAAAATTTCCCGAAATTTGCCCTTCCCTTTTTCCGTGTTTTGCGTATAATAGGGAGTGCAGGTGCTCCGGGTGCCCCCCTCACTCGGAGCGCCTGCGTTTTTTATCCCCGGCCTTCGAGTGGTTTCTGGCCCCTTCAGGATGGAGGCACGGCATCATGTCGGAGCAGAACAATGTTACCCAAGTCATTCGACGGCAGGTAGGGGCTTTTTTGCTGGGTTTGGGTTTTTTGCTCCTGGTCCTGGGTGCACGGCCTGAATGGTTTGGCTTGAGCCTGGCACCGGCCATTGGGTTCATGCAGATTCTGACCTTTTTGACCGGACTGGGATTCGTGACCTTCGGGTTGTATTTGCGTTTGCTGGCCTCGTGGCATGCCAACGGTGCTTTGCCTTTGCGGGCCGACCTGGGGATGCGCATCGCGGTCACCGGGTACATTTTGGCCGCGGTGGCGGCCCTGGCCGACGTGTTGGGGTTGGGTTCCCATCCCTTGCCCAACGAAACCTATTTTGGCCCCTGGCAGTATACGGGCATTTTGTTAGGACTGGGCATGTTGGTGGTGGGCTATGCCATCGCCTGGCCCTGGAAGGTTCTGCACCACGCTTCAAAAAAGGATGCACACCATGAGCGAACGGACGGTGGCCACCAATCGCAAGGCGAAGCGGGATTATCACATTGAAGAGACGCTGGAAGCCGGCATCGCGCTCAAGGGCACGGAAATCAAATCCGTGCGCGCGGGCCAGGTGAGCCTGAACGAATCTTTCGTGCTCATCGACAACAACCTGGAAGCCTGGCTGGTGGACGCGTACATCGCGCCTTACCGGCACGGTACCCATGCCAACCACGACCCGCGGCGCAAGCGGAAGTTGCTGCTGCACAAGAAGGAGATTTTGCGCTTGTGGAACCGGGTGCGGGAGAAGGGCATGACCATCATTCCCTTGCGTATGTACATCAAGAACGGTCGGGCTAAGGTGGAAATCGCCCTGGCCAAGGGGAAGAAGAAGTACGACAAGCGGGCGGAAATCGCGCGCAAAGAGGCAGAGCGGGAAATCCAGCGGGCCTTGTTCCGACGGCGGTGAGGGGGCATTACCAATTTGGCCGCTCAAAATTGCTTCCCCCGCGCAAATTGTGCTAAAGTAGAAAACTGGCATTCCCCAAGGGCATGGAAGGACGGATGGCCGAGAAGAGGTTGCGCGTGATCGGCGCGCGGGTGCACAACTTGAAAAACATTACCGTGGAAATGCCCAAGGAAGCCCTGGTGGTCATTACCGGGCTTTCGGGGTCGGGTAAGTCGTCCCTGGCCTTCGACACCATTTACGCCGAGGGCCAGCGGCGTTACGTGGAATCCCTCTCCGCGTACGCGCGGCAGTTCCTGGGCCTGATGCAAAAGCCCGACGTGGACGCCATCGAAGGCCTTTCCCCCGCGGTGGCCATCGACCAAAAGGGCGTGAGCCACAACCCCCGCTCCACCGTGGGCACGGTGACGGAGATTTACGACTATTTGCGATTGCTCTTCGCCCGGGTGGGCACGCCCCATTGCCCCGAGTGCGGCCGTACCCTGGTGCGGCAGTCCGCGCAGGAAATCGTGGACGCCCTTCTGGCCTATCCCGAGGGTTCGCGGTTGTACCTGCTCGCGCCCATCGTCCGGGGGCGGAAGGGCATTTACCGCAAGACCCTGGAAGACCTGCAACGTCAGGGCTTCGCGCGGGTGCGCATCGATGGGAAATTCTACGACCTGGACGAGGAGCCCATCCCCGAACTGGACCGGTACAAAATCCATCACATCGAGGCCGTGGTGGACCGCCTGGTTTTGCGCCATTACGAAGACCCGCAGGAACGGGACGAATTCATTACCCGCCTGACGGATTCAGTGGAAACCGCGCTCAAGATGAGCGGCGGGTTCCTCATCGTGCATCGCCTGCCCCCGCGCGGCCAGGAAGGGGAACCCGAAGATGTGGTGTACTCCGAGCACCTGGTGTGCCCGGAGCACAACATTTCCTTTCCCGAACTGGAGCCGCGCCTGTTCTCCTTCAACACGCCTTACGGCGCGTGCCCCGCGTGCGAAGGTTTGGGCTTCCATCTGGAAATCGACCCGCAATTGCTCATTCCCGACCCGACCCGCTCTCTGGCCGAAGGCGCCCTCGCCTACTGGGAGTTTTCCCCCGGCGGTTTGAAGTGGTGGTGGTTGCGTCGGGTGGCTCGCCAGTATTTGATCGACCTGCACACGCCGGTGAAGGATTTGCCCCCCGGAGATTGGAATCTACTCCTGTACGGCTCGCCGGATTTGGAGGGGGTGATTCCCTACCTGATGCGACGGTATCGGGAGACGGAATCCGACAACGTGAGGGAGAAGTTGCGCTCCCTGATGATAGAACGGCCCTGCCCCCAATGCCAAGGCGCGCGGCTTCGGCCCGAGGCCCTGGCCGTGACCGTGGCCGGGGTGAACATCGCGGAGGTGGCCTCCTGGCCGGTGAAGAAGACGCTGGCGTGGGTGCGG
>JALWJZ010000055.1 GCA_026996855.1 Anaerolineales bacterium | reverse complement strand
TGGAAGTGACCGTGGACCACGCGGACGAACACTGGCGGGGGAACGTGGGCGTGGTGACCACCCTCATCCCCTGGGCCCAATTCGACCCCCGGGAGACCATCGCCCTGGTGTGCGGCCCCGAAATCATGATGCGTTTCACCGTGCGGGAACTGATGCGCCGGGGCGTGCCCGAAGACCGCATCTACCTCTCCATGGAGCGCAACATGAAGTGCGGCATCGGCCTGTGCGGACATTGCCAGTTCGGGCCTTTCTTCGTGTGCAAAGACGGCCCCGTCCTCCGCTATGACCAGATTGCCCATCTCTTCTGGAAACGGGAGATTTGACATGGCCCGTAAGCCCAAACTCGCGGTCTGGAAATTCGCCTCGTGCGACGGCTGCCAACTCAGTCTTCTGGATTGCGAAGACGAACTTCTCACCGTGGCCGACCGGGTGGAAATCGCCTACTTCCTGGAAGCCAGCCGGGCCGTGGTCAAAGGGCCTTACGACCTGTCCCTGGTGGAAGGCTCCATCACCACCCCCCACGACGCGAAGCGCATTCGTCAAATCCGCCGGATGTCCAGGTACCTGGTGGCCATCGGTGCGTGCGCGACCACGGGCGGCATTCAGGCCCTGCGCAACTTCAAGGATGTGCGGGAATTCGTCCAACGGGTGTACGCGCGGCCGGAATACATCGAAACCCTGGAGCATTCCACGCCCATCGCCGCGCATGTGTCGGTGGATTTCGAGCTCCAGGGCTGCCCGGTGAACAAATACCAACTGTTGGAGGTCATCGCCGCGTTCCTGCACGGCCGGCGG
Organism: Anaerolineales bacterium; assembly: GCA_026996855.1. Lineage (GTDB taxonomy): Bacteria > Chloroflexota > Anaerolineae > Anaerolineales > DRMV01 > S139-71. The sequence continues at coordinate 15,380 of JALWJZ010000055.1, read as the reverse complement.
CCCAACATTCCCACCCACAGCGTGTGCATGGAATGCAAGCGGCGGGGAGTGGTGTGCGTCATGGTGGCTCGCGGCATTCCCTGCCTGGGGCCGGTCACCCAGGCCGGTTGCAACGCCCTGTGCCCGGCTTACCATCGAGGTTGCTTCGGTTGCTTCGGCCCCAAGGAAACGCCCAACACCGCCTCTCTGAGCGCCCGCTGGCTGGAAATGGGCGTCCCGCGGGAGGACCTGGTACGGGCCTTCCGGGGCTTCACCGGCTATGCCGAAGCCTTCCGCAAGGAGAGCATGAGCCATGAAACGGCGGACCATCAAGGTTGACTATCTGGCGCGCGTGGAAGGTGAAGGCGCGCTCTACATCCGCATGAAGGACGGGCAGGTCACCGATGTGAAACTCAAAATCTACGAACCGCCCCGCTTCTTCGAGGCCTTCATGCGGGGCCGTAAGTACACGGAAGCACCGGACATCACCGCGCGCATCTGCGGCATCTGCCCCGTGGCCTACCAGATGAGCGCGAGCCAGGCCATGGAAGCCATCCTGGGTATCCGTGTCGAAGGCCCGCTGCGAGACCTGCGCCACCTGTTGTACCTGGGCGAGTGGATCGAGAGCCACATGCTCCATGTGTACATGCTCCACGCGCCGGACTTCCTGGGCTATCAGAGCGCCATCGAGATGGCTCGGGACCATCCCGAAGTGGTGCAACGGGGCTTGCAACTCAAGAAGTATGGGAACGAAATCGTGGCCGTAGTGGGCGGACGGGAAGTGCACCCCATCAACGTGCGGGTGGGCGGCTTTTACCGGGTGCCCACCAGGGAAGAACTGCAAAGCCTGGTGGACAAACTCAAATGGGGCCGGGACGCAGCCCTGGAAACGGTGCGCTGGGTTGCGTCCTTCGATTTTCCCGATTTCGAAATGGATTACGAATTCGTCGCACTCCGACACCCCGAGGAATACGCCATCCTGGAAGGACGCATCCTTTCCAACAAAGGACTGGACATCGCGGTCCACGAGTACGACGACCACTTCGAGGAAATCCACGTTCCCTACAGCAACGCGTTGCACTCCCGCATCCGAGGCCGGGGTTCGTATCTGGTCGGCCCCATGGCCCGGTTCAACCTGAACTTCGACCGGCTCTCGCCCCTGGCCCAGGAAGCCGCGCGCGAGGTGGGCCTGCTGCCGCCCTGCCGCAACCCCTTCCAGAGCATCATCGTCCGCAGCATCGAGACCCTGCACGCGTTCGACGTGGCCCTGCGCCTCGTCGAGAACTACGACATGCCCGACAGCCCCGTGGTGGAAGCCGAGCCCCGGGCCGGCACCGGCTACGGCGCCACCGAAGCCCCGCGCGGCTTGCTGTACCACCGCTACACCATCGACGACCAGGGCATCATCCTGGATGCAAAAATCGTACCGCCCACCTCCCAGAACCAGAAGGCCATCGAAGAGGACCTGTGGCACTTCGTACCCCAAAACCTGGACCTGCCCGAAGACGAACTGGTCTGGCGGTGCGAACAGGCCATTCGCAACTATGACCCTTGCATTTCCTGTGCGACCCATTTCTTGAAACTGCACATCGAACGGGAGTAACCGGCCCGTCGCGGAGGATACGGGAGGTTCCAATGACGAAAGCCAAGGCGGTGCGCCTCATCGGCGTGGGAAACCCCTACCGGGGCGACGATGCCCTTGGCCTGCTGGTGGTCCAGCAGGCCAAGGAGCGCCTGGCCGGATACCCCGTGGAGGTGCGGGAAGTGGCCGGGGACATGACGGCCCTGCTGGACGCGTGGGACGACGCGGACCTGGCCATCGTGGTGGACGCGGTGGTTTCCGGTGCGGCGCCGGGTACGGTGCATCGTTTCGAGGTGGGGGAAACCCCGCTGCCCAGGGCCATGTTCGCCACGTCCACCCACGCGCTGGACGTGGCCCAGGCCGTGGAACTCGCTCGGGCGCTGGGCCGCCTCCCCCGTCGCCTGGTGCTGTACGGTGTGGAGGCCGGTCGGCTGGACACGGGGAGCAACCTTTCCCCCGAAGTGGCGCAGGCCCTGCCCCAGGTGGTGGAGGCCCTCTGCCGGGATGTGCTGCAGGCCCTGCAAGGGCCGGATTGAAAGCCCGGCTCCACGGTCGCCTATTGCCATGACCTCAGAGGGTGAAGTTTGGGCTTGGAAACGCCTTTTATCGAACTTTTTGGGAGGGTGCTTCGCACCTTACTCAAACCCCCTTTCATCCCTTGGAGGACGACCATGCACGAACTCTCCCTCATCGCCGACCTGATGCGCAAACTGGAGGACCTGGCCCGACAACACGGGGCCAGGCGCATCACCCGGGTGCAGGTACGCCTGGGCGCGCTTTCCCACATTTCCCCCGAACACTTTCGGGAGCACTTCGAAGAGGCCGCTCGCGGCACGGTGGCCGAAGGCGCGGCCCTGGACATCCGGGTCTCCACGGATTTGAACGACCCCCACGCTCAGGACATCCTGCTGGAGAGCGTGGAAATCGAGGAAGCGATCCCGTGACCCACGCCAGGAACGACCTCCGCCGGTTGCGCGTGGCGGTGCGCGGCGCGGTGCAGGGGGTGGGGTTCCGTCCCTTTGTCTACCGCCTGGCCCGGCAGTTGGACCTGACGGGCTGGGTCCTCAATTCGTCCCAGGGCGTGTTTCTGGAAGTGGAAGGCCCGCCGGACCGGTTGGAGACTTTTTTCCAGCGCCTGCAACGGGAAAAGCCGCGGCACGCGGTCATCCACAGCCTGGACGCGGTGTATCTGGACCCCGCGGGCTACGTGGATTTCGTCATTCGGGAAAGCCAGGACGAGGGGGAGAAGACCGTGCTCATCCTGCCCGACATCGCCACCTGCCCCGATTGCCTGCGGGAGGTTTTCGACCCGACGAACCGGCGCTATCGCTACCCCTTCACCAACTGCACCAATTGCGGCCCACGCTACAGCATCATCCTGGCCCTGCCCTACGACCGGCCCAACACCACCATGCGCGGTTTCTCCATGTGCGAGGAATGCCGCGCGGAATACGAGAACCCCCTGGACCGACGCTTCCACGCGCAGCCCAACGCCTGTCCCCATTGCGGCCCCCACCTGGAACTCTGGGACCCGGCGGGCCGCCGTCTGGCCTCCCACGACGAAGCGCTGCGGGCCGCGGCCCAGGCCCTGCGGGAGGGCGCCATCCTGGCGGTGAAGGGGCTGGGGGGCTTTCACCTCATGGTGGACGCCCGCAACCAGGATGCAGTGCTGCGTTTGCGCCAACGCAAGGCGCGCGGGGCCAAGCCCTTTGCCCTCATGTACCCCGATGTGGACATGGTCAAAGCCCATTGCCATCTTTCCCTCGTGGAGGAGGGGCTTTTGACCTCGCCGGAAGCGCCCATCGTGTTGCTGCGCAGGCGCAAAACACCCCTCGCCCAGGGGCAGGCGCACCTGCCCGCGGACGCAGTGGCACCGGACAACCCCTACCTGGGGGTGATGCTGCCTTACACACCCCTGCACCACCTGCTGTTGCAAGACCTGGGTTTCCCCGTGGTGGCCACCAGCGGGAACCGCTCGGAAGAACCCATTTGCACCGATGAGCACGAGGCCCTGGAGCGCCTGGCGGGCATGGCCGACCTGTTCCTGGTGCACAACCGGCCCATCGCCCGCCATGTGGACGATTCGGTGGTGTGTGTGGTGCAGGGCCGACCCCTGGTGCTGCGCCGCGCCCGGGGCTATGCGCCCCTGCCCGTGTTTCTGGAGCGCCCTTTGCCCCCGGCCCTCGCGGTGGGTGGCCACCTGAAGAACACCGTGGCCGTGACCGTGGACCGGCAGGTGGTCCTCAGCCAACACATCGGCGACCTGGAAACGGAGCCCGCCTACCGGGCCTTTCGGCAGGTGTTGCACGACCTGCAACGCCTGTACCAGGTGCGGCCACAGCGGGTGGCCTGCGACGCCCACCCGGACTATCTGTCCACCCATTTCGCCCGGCGCACCGGTCTGCCCGTGACCCCGGTACAGCACCATTACGCGCACATCCTGGCCTGCATGGCCGAAAACCACCTGGACGCCCCGGTGCTGGGGGTGGCCTGGGACGGCACCGGTTACGGCCCCGACGGCACGGTGTGGGGCGGCGAGTTCCTGGTGGTGGCGGGAGCCACCTACCGACGGGTGGCCCATTTCCGCACCTTCCCCCTCCCCGGCGGGGAGAAGGCCATCCGGGAGCCGCGGCGCACCGCACTGGGCCTGCTGTACGAAATGCTGGGCAACGAAGTCCTTACTCGCGAAGACCTGCCCCCACTACGGGTCTTTTCCGAAACGGAACGCCGGGTGTTGCAACGGATGCTGGCCCACGGGTTGAACACGCCCCGGACCTCCAGCGCGGGCCGCTTGTTCGACGTCGTGGCCTCCCTGCTGAACCTATGCCAGGTGATGCAGTTCGAAGGGCAGGCGGCCATGGCCCTGGAATTCGCCCTGCCCGAAGACGCAGCCCAACACCCCGCGTACCCCCTGCCCCTGCGGGACGTGGATGGGGAAACCTGGGTGGTGGATTGGGAACCCCTGTTCCAGGCCCTGCTGGAAGACCTGGCTCGCGGGGAAAGCCCGGGGGCCATCGCGGCCCGCTTCCACAACGCCCTGGTGGAGGCCATCGTGGCCGTGGCCCGGCGGGTGGGGCTGGAGCGGGTGGTGCTCAGCGGCGGCTGTTTCCAAAACCGTTACCTTTTGGCACAAAGTGTGGTGAAATTGGAACGGGCGGGCTTCCGCCCCTACTGGCCCCAGCGCATTCCCCCCAACGACGGCGGCATTGCCCTGGGGCAGGCCGTGGCCCTGGCGTTGCACCACAGTAGGGGCGCACGGCAACACGCCCCAAACACCACAGTAGGGGCGCACGGCAGTAGGGGCGCACGGCAGTGCGCCCACGGCAGGCAGTAGGGGCGCACGGCGGTGCGCCCACGGCAGTGCGCCCACGGCAGGCAGTAGGGGCGCACGGCGGTGCGCCCAAACGTGAGGTGACGCATGTGCCTGGGTGTACCGGGACAAATCGTGGCCATTACCCAAGAGAATGCCTGGATGCGGGTGGGGAAGGTGCGTTTTGGCGGCATCGTCAAGGAGGTGAACCTCGCCTTCGTGCCCGAGGCCCGGGTGGGAGATTACGTCATCGTGCATGTGGGCTTTGCCATCAGCAAAATCGACGAAGAAGAAGCCCGGCGGGTGTTCGAGTATCTGGAGCAAATCGAGGAGTTGGGCGAATTGCAGGAAGGGGACGGATGAAGTTCATCGACGAATATCGGGACGCCGAAGCCGCGCGACGCCTGGCCCGAGCCATTGCCCGCATCACCACCCGGCCCTGGACCATCATGGAGATTTGCGGGGGACAGACCCACGCCATCGTACGCTTCGGCATCGACGAATTGCTCCCCGAGAAAATCACCCTGGTGCACGGGCCGGGGTGTCCGGTGTGCGTTACGCCGGTGGAAACCATCGACAAAGCCCTGGACATCGCCTCCCGGCCCAATGTGATTTTCTGTTCCTTCGGCGACATGCTCCGGGTGCCGGGCACCAAAGGCGACCTGTTCAGCGTGCGGGCACAGGGCGGCGACGTACGCATCGTGTACTCGCCCCTGGACGCGCTGCGCATTGCGCAGGAGAACCCCGACAAAGAAGTGGTGTTCTTTGCAGTGGGGTTCGAGACCACCGCGCCGGCCAACGCCATGGCCGTGTACCAGGCCAAGAAGCAGGGCATTCGCAACTTCTCCATGTTGGTTTCCCACGTGCTGGTGCCCCCGGCCATCGAGGCCATCCTTTCCTCGCCCCACAACCGGGTGCAGGGCTTTTTGGCCGCGGGGCACGTGTGCACCGTCATGGGGTACACGGAGTACGAGCCCATTGCCCGCAAGTACCGGGTGCCCATCGTAGTGACGGGCTTCGAACCGCTGGACATCCTCCAGGGGGTGTACATGTGTGTGAAGCAACTGGAAGAAGGCCGGGCTCAGGTGGAAAACCAGTATGCCCGCTCGGTGCGGCGGGAGGGCAACCGCCAGGCCCAGGCCCTCATCCGGGAGGTGTTCCAGGTGGTGCCGCGCAAATGGCGGGGCATCGGCGAACTACCCCGCAGCGGCCTGGGGCTGCGGCCCGAATATGCGGAATTCGACGCGGAGCGACGCTTCGGCCTGCTGGATTACACCGCGGAGGAAGCCACCGAATGCATCGCGGGGCTGATTTTGCAAGGGGTGAAGAAACCCTACGAATGCCCGGCCTTCGGCACCCGCTGTACGCCCGAGCATCCCCTGGGCGCGCCTATGGTCTCCTCGGAAGGAGCCTGCGCGGCATACTATCGGTATCGGAAGGGCGGTAAGGCGGTAAAGCGGTAAGGCGGATTTTTTGGAGTGCGGCGGCTCGACGCCGCTTTGGAACGGAACGAATGAGCGGATTTTTTGGAGTGCGGCGGCTCGACGCCGCTTTGGAACGGAACGGATGAACGGTTTTTTGGAGTGCGGCGGCTCGACGCCGCTTTGGAACGGAACGGATGAACGGTTTTTTGGAGTGCGGCGGCTCGTCGCCGCTTTGGAACGGAACGGATGAACGGTTTTTTGGAGTGCGGCGGCTCGTCGCCGCTTTGGAACGGAACGAATGAGCGGATTTTTTGGAGTGCGGCGCCTGGGCGCCGCTTTGGAATAGTCTCTGACGTGCAGTGGCTCGACGCCGCTTTCCAAAAGTCTCCAAAGGAAGGGTTGCCATGCAGGATGTGTTCGCGTTGCAATGCCCCATTCCCGTTCAGGAATACCCCCACGTGCTCCTGGCCCACGGCGGAGGTGGGCGGCTCATGCACCAACTCATCGAAAAGATGTTCCTGCCCACCTTTGGCGGGGAGGCCCTGCACCAGCGCCACGACGCCGCCCAACTGACGGTGCAGGGCGCGCGGCTGGCCTTCACTACCGATTCCTTCGTGGTGAACCCCCTGTTCTTCCCCGGCGGCGACATCGGCTCCCTGGCGGTGTACGGCACGGTGAACGACCTGGTCATGGCCGGCGCACGACCCCTGTACCTGAGCGTGGGTTTCATCCTGGAAGAGGGGCTGCCCATGGAAACCCTGTGGCGCATTGTGCAATCCATGCGCGCGGCCGCGGACCGGGCCGGGGTGCAGGTGGTCACCGGCGACACCAAGGTGGTGGAGCGGGGCAAAGGGGACGGGGTGTTCATCAACACCTCGGGCATCGGCGTGGTGGAGCACCACCGGGTCATCGCGCCGGGTCAGGTGCGGCCCGGCGATGTGGTCCTGCTGAGCGGGGATATTGGCCGACACGGCATTGCCATCATGGCCGTGCGAGAGGGGCTGGCCTTCGAGACGGCCATCGAAAGCGACTCCGCGCCCCTGGTGGAACCGGTGCTCGCGCTGCTGGAAGCCGGGGTGAAGGTGCACTGCCTGCGGGATTTGACCCGAGGGGGCCTGGCCAGCGCGGTCATCGAGGTGGCCGAGGCCGCAGGGGTGAACGTACATCTGGACGAAGCGCGCATCCCCGTGAGCGAAGCGGTGCGGGGCGCGTGCGAAATCCTGGGCCTGGACCCCCTGTACGTAGCCAACGAGGGGCGCTTCGTGGCCTTCGTGGCCGAAGAGGACGCAGACCGGGCGCTGGACATCCTGCGGCGCCACCCGCTTACCGAGGGGGCCGTGGCCATCGGCCGGGTGCGGGAAGAACCCCGGGGGATGGTGACCCTGACCAGCGCCATCGGCGCGACCCGGATTTTGGATATGCTGAGCGGCGAGCAACTGCCTCGGATTTGTTAGGGGGTTGGCGGATATGCGGATGGGCAAATGAGCGGATTTGCGGATGGGTGGAGTGGGGAAAGGGAAAGCGGGAAAGCGGTAAGGCGGAAAGGCGGGAAGGCGATAAAAGGGAAAAGCAGCCTGGAGTCGATACAATCCAGAGGGACGTCCGGTGGGCCCGGTCCCAAAGGTATAATGGGGGACGTGGAAGTTATGGTGGGCGGTTTCGTCCCACGCCTTTCGCATCATCTCCCCGAGGGAGGCGGACCATGCCCATGTTCGTACCCGGCCCTGTGGACGTGGCCCCGGAAGTGGCCCAGGCCCAAACCCGGCCTATGCTTCCTCACCGTAGTCCGGAATTCGAGGCGCTGTTCCACTCTTGCGAGCAACGGGCGCGCGCGCTGTTCCGCACCCAGTACCGGGTGTTTCTACTGGCGGCCACAGGCACCGCGTTTCAGGAGGCCTGTGTGCGCAACCTGGTAACGGAGCGGATTTTGGTGGTGGTCAACGGTGCGTTTGGCAAGCGCTGGGCCGAGGTGGCCCGCACCAACGGGAAGGAAACCGACGTACTGGAAGTGGAATGGGGCAAAGGCGTACGGCCCGAGCAGGTGGCCGACGCGCTGCAGCGCAAACGCTACGATGTCCTGGCCGTGGTCCACAACGAGACGTCCACGGGGGTGGAAAACCCCGTTCGGGACATCGCGGCCGCGGCCCGAGAAGTAGCCCCTGAGATTTTCATCTGCGTGGATTCGGTCTCGGGCCTGGGCGGTACCCCCCTGGAAATGGACGCGTGGGGGCTGGACGTGGTGTTCACTTCTTCGCAGAAATGCCTGGCCCTGCCCCCGGGGCTGGCCCTGGCCGGTGTGTCGGACCGGGCGCTGGACCGGGCCAAGGAAGTGCCAAACCGAGGGTGGTATCTGGACTTCGTGCGGCTGGAGAAGCACCGTTTGAAGGATTCCACACCCGCGACCCCGGCCATTTCGCTGATTTACGCGCTGGACGTGCAACTGGATCGCATTTTCCAGGAAGGCCTGGAAAACCGCTGGGAACGACACCGGCGCATGGCCGAGATGACCCGCGCCTGGGCGCTGGAGAAAGGTTTCGACCTCTTCGCCGAAGAAGGGTTCCGTTCGCAAACGGTGACCACGGTGGTGAACACCCACGGCCTGGACGTGGCGCAACTCAATGCGTTTTTGCTGGAACGCAACATGCGCATTGCCAATGGGTATGGCCCCCTGAAGGGAAAGACCTTCCGCATCGCCCACATGGGCGAGATTCAGCCCCAGGACCTGGAGGCCCTGTTCCGGGCCATGGAAGCCTACATGGCCGCGTGACGTCCTCGCGGCGCGTCCTGCCACGGGACCGAGGGGAACAAAGGCCCGGGCGAAACGGGTAGGTCGTGTTGGCGCGGAAGCCGGGCGCACGACGGTGTTCGTTTTTCCCAAAAATATGCGAATGAGCGAATTTGCGAATGAGCGAATGGGCGAAGGAGCGAATTTGCGGTGTCGAAGCACCGCTCCCCAAAAGGAGAACACCCATGAACCGTACCGTGAGCGACCCTCGTTTCGAGGACCCTTTGAAGCAGCCCGAGGTGGGAGAGGAATACGAAGTGACCTTGAGCACCTGGGCCTATGGCGGCGATGCCATGGGCCGGCTCCCCGACGGCCGGGCAGTGTTCGTACCCTTTACCCTGCCGGGGGAGCGGGTGCGCATCCGCCTCACCGAGGTGAAGTCCCATTATGCCCGGGGTGAGGTGGTCAGCCTGATAGAGCCGTCGCCCGACCGAGTGAAACCCCGGTGCCGGCATTACCAGGTATGCGGGGGGTGCCATTATCAGCACGTGCACTATGCCGCGCAACTGGCCGCGAAAACGGCCATTGTGCGGGACCAACTGGAGCGCATCGGCAAGATTTACGGGGTGCGGGTGTACCCCACGGTGCCTTCCCCTCGGCCCTGGCATTACCGCAACCACGTGCAGTTCCATCTGACGCCCGAGGGACGGCTGGGTTTTCAAAAGCGGGCCAGCGAGGAGACGGTGCCCATTCAGGAATGCCATCTTCCGGATGAAGTGATTACCCAAGTGTGGCCGCAAATTCAAATCGAGGACCCACCCCAGGGGCTGGAACGGGTGCACGTGCGCAGCGGCGCGGAAGGCGAGGTGCTCATTGCCCTGGAAGGTACCCACCCCAAGCCTCCCGCGGAAGTGCGTCTGGAAACGGACGCCTCCATGGTGTACCTGGGGCCGGAGCCGGACCAGGTGTACGTGCTCTCGGGGCGTTCCTACGTGGTGTACGAGGTGAAGGGGCGGTTGTTCCGGGTGTCCGCCGGGTCTTTTTTCCAGACCAACCTGGGCGTGGCCGAGGCCATCATCGACCACATTCTGGAAAACATCCCCCTGCGCCCCGAAGACACGTTGCTGGAACTGTATGCGGGTGTGGGGTTGTTCACCGCGTTTCTGGCCCCTCGGGTGAAACGGGTGGTGGCGGTGGAGGCGTCGCCTTCGGCCTGCCAGGATTTCGAGGTGAACCTGGACGAATTCGACCACGTGGAACTGTACGAGGCCACGGTGGAGCAGGTGCTGCCGTATTTGCGAGAGCAGGGCCTGCGGCCCCAGGTGGCCCTGCTGGATCCGCCCCGGACGGGTCTTTCCAAGGAGGCCCTGGCCGGGCTGGTGGCCCTGGAGCCGACGCACATCGTGTACGTTTCCTGCCATCCCGCCACCCTGGCCCGGGATGCACACCAACTTCACCAGCGCGGGTACCACCTGATGCGCATCACGCCTTTCGACATGTTCCCCCAAACGTACCACATCGAGACGGTGAGTTTTTGGAAGAAAGTGGGGTGAAGGAGGAAAGGTGCCCTGGGGCACCTTTCCTCGTGCAACGAGACGGTGAGTTTCTGGAAGAAGATGGCGTGAAGGCAAAGCCAGGTGTTTCAGGGACCTGGCTTGCGGCTGCGAGACGGTGCGTTGCTGGAAGAAGGCGGCATGGGGGCAAAGCCAGGTGCTTCAGGGGCCTGGCTTGCGGCTACGAAACGGTGCGTTGCTGGAAGAAGGCGGCGTGGGAGAAAGGCGAGGTGCCTGGGGGTGCGCTGCAGGCGTTTTTCAAAATGGATACTCTGTGTCCTCCGTGACTCTGGGTGAGCATGTGTCTGGACATAAAAACGCCCGGGGCCCTGCTTGAGGCTGTGAGATGGGATGCTTTGGGGACGGACGGCTTGAAGGGCCGCCATCCGCTCATCCGCAAATTCGCCCATCCGCATCTTCGCTCATTCGCAAATCCGCTCACTCATTCCATAGTGGGTTCCAAACCGGCGTCGAGCCACCGCACTCCAAAAATCCGCCTTACCGCTTTACCGCCTTACCGTCCTACCGCTTCATCGCTCTTCCAAAGCGGTGCCCAGGCGCCGCACTCCAAAAAGCCTACCCCTTGTCCACGTGGGGAAGGCCAAGGACGCGACGGGTGGGCGCATCCAGTAAACCCAAGGCGGCCAGAAGCAGGAGCACCACGCGCGCGGTGGCGCCCCAGATGACGTGCCCCCGATAGGGGCGGAAGTAATAGACGGGCACGGCCAGGTTGGGGTGGCCGGGGGGATGACGCCACCGCAGTTCCCGATGTTCGGGGCGGGCCAACCATGCCAGGGGGACGGTGAACACCTGGGCCACTTCGCTGGTTTGCAGGCGGAAGGGATAGGGCCAGGGGATGCGTCCGACCACGGGATGCACCCGATAGTTGGTGGCGGTGCGCACCGAGGGAAGACGCCCCAACACGGTGATCCGGTCCGGTGGGAGGCCGATCTCCTCCTCGGTCTCTCGCAAGGCCGTTGCCACTACGGAGTTGTCGTTTCCCTCGCATCGTCCGCCAGGGAAAGACACCTGCCCGCTATGGGGGTCGTGTTGGTTGGTGGCCCGGCGGATGAACAGGATTTCCCACTCGGTACCGGGGCGCAGCAGCGGCACCAGCACCGCGGCCGGCCGGGGCGGATGGCGGTGCCAATTCCGATAAGGGTCCAGAGAGGGCCAGGGCCGGGTGCGACGCAGCACTGCGGACCAGTCATCGTCGGTCTGGGGTAGAGGGAGAGAGGGGTGTTCGCTCATCCCAAATCGGTCATGGCATCGCCCGAGGGCAGCGGTTCGTCGGAGGCGAGCAGGGGGCGGGCGAAAATCAGGTATCCCGTATGGGCCACCATGCGGTCGGTGGGGCGCAGGCGCTCGGGAACGGGCTTGTAATAACGAAGCAGGATTTCGCACACGTCCACCAGGCCGAAACCGTGCTCGCGAAGCGCCCGCAACAGCGCGGTCACCTGGTTGGCGGTGGGCACCAGCGCGCCGAAGGCACCCCCGGCCCGAAGGGCCTGCCGAGCGTGGCCGATGTAGACCTCGGGGGTGGGCACGTCCAGAAAGAGGGCATCCACGCCTTTTTCGAAAAAGCCCTGTTCGATGTCGTGCAGGTGGAAGGTCACCCGATGGGCCAGGCCCAGGTTTTCCAGGTTCTTCCGGGCCAGGGCTTGCATCTCTTCCCGCCGTTCGTAGGAAAAGACGCGGCCTTCTTCCCCCACATAAAAGGCAAAGGCAGTGGTCAGCCCGCCGGAGCCGGAACCGGCCTCGATGACCCGAGTACCCGGGCCAATGCTCAATTTCAGCAGGATGAAACCGATGTCCTTGGGGAAGATAATTTGCGTGCGGCGGGGGGTGTGGCGGAGCACCTCTTCCAGGGTGGGCGCCATAAGGTAGAAGGTTTCCCCCTTGTGGGTCACACCCAAACTTCCCCACGGCCTGCCGATGAGTTGGTCGTGGTCGATGATGCCGAAATGGGTATGCCATTTGCGCCCGGCTTCCAGGCGCACCAACATGGGCCGGGGGCGCCGCGCCCACACGATAAGGGCCAGGTCGCCCGCCTGGGCCACGGCCCGGCCCGGCCAGGGCCGTCGGAACGAAGCCTCGGGGACGGGATGCTCGTTCATGGGCAGCCTCACAGCGGAAAGCATTGTATCACGAGAGGACGTCGTTGGTTTTCCCTTTCGGGTGTTTTGCTCCCGACGCAGGCGGAGGCCTCCCTGGTAAAATTTGCTCAAAACGCCCTTTCGTTGGCAAAAACCAACACGGGAAGGCTTTTCCCGTCACGAGGTGCCATTTGACCAAGAGAACGGTTCAGGGCATTCCCACGGTCCGCATGGCTCTCATTGGCCGTCTACCGGAAACGGTCCCCCCGCCTCGGGTGGTGGAACGCCGCAACGCCCCGACAAACGAGTCCATACCTCAGGTCCTGGACGACGAGCACGTGATGCTCCCCCTACCGCCCTGGGGCCGGGTGGTGGTGGCTTCGCGAGGGCTGGCGGTTTTGGCCCAAAGGCTCCCTCGGATATGGGAACGCCTTACGCCCGACGGCGGGCTGTGGCTGTGGGCATCCCCCGACGAAGTCCACTACGTCAAGGTGCTGGCCGACGGCTTACTGGGGCGCCAGCGCTTCATGGGGGAAATTGTCTGGGCAGGGCCGGTGGGGCCTCGCCCTGGAAAAGGCTGGCCGGCGGGCCACCGGCTGTTGCTCTGGTACGCCCGCAACCCTCGGGACTACGTGTTTCGGGAAGAAACCGTGGAACGCATTCCCTACATGGCGCCCCGGCTGGTGGGGCCGACCAAGGCGCGACGGGGCAAACGCCCCACGGACGTGTGGTGGGCTGCCCATTTCCCCGAACCCGGCACCGTGCCCCAGCCCCCTGCGGGCTTCTGGCGCCGCCTGGTGGTCGTACACACTTTTCCCGGAGATGCCGTGTTGGTCTGGCATCCGCCCAAAGGCCTGGAATCGGCGCTGAAGGCGCTGGGACGGGTGCCCATTCCTTTCCCGGATTGAAGGAAAACAGGGGTGTCCCCCTGCTCAACGCCGTAAACTTGGGGAGGCTGGCATCATGGCCGAGCAAGCGAAGACGGTTTTCATTTTCAACCCCACGGCCAACGGCGGGCGGTCCGTTCGGTGGCTTCCCCTGTTACAAGAGGAGGCGAGAGCCTGGACGAACCCTGGTGTGTGGCGACTGACCCAAGGCCCCGACCATGCCCGCGAACTGGCCCGGGAGGCGGCCCTGACCGGGGCAGAGCGCGTGGTGGCCCTGGGTGGGGACGGCACGGTGAACGAAGTGCTCAACGGACTGATGCAGACCTCGCCGGAGCAGCGTCCGGTGCTGGGCGTGGTGCCCGTAGGCGCGGGCAACGATTTTGCCTTTGCCCACGGTTTCCCCACGGACCCGGTGCAGGCTCTGAAGCGCAGCCTTCTGGGTGCACCTCGCTTCACCGACCTGGTTCGAGTCCGAGACGACCGGGGCCGGGAAGCCATTTGGGGCAACACCCTGGGCATCGGGTTCGACGCCGTGGTCAATTTGCGGGCGCGGCGGTTGCGTTTTCTCAAAGGGTTCTGGCGCTATCTGGTGGCGGTGCTGCAAACCCTGTGGTTCCACCATCACCCTGTATCCATGCGCCTGGTGTGGGATGGGGAGCACGCGGAAGAGGAAGAAGTGCTCATGCTGGTGCTGTGCAATGGCCCGCGCGAGGGGGGTGCGTTTCTGGTAGCACCCGAAGCCCGCCCCGACGACGGTCTGCTCCATTACGCCCGCATCCCCGGCGTCTCCCGCTTGACCATGCTGGGGCTGGTTCCGCGGGTGATGAAGGGAACGCACGTGCATCATCCCCAGGTGCGTATGGGCACCTTTCGTCGTTTGCACATCCAGGCTCAGGGGCCGCTGTACATCCACATGGACGGCGAGGTCTTCGCGGATTTCGGCGCTCCCGCCCGAAGCCTGGAGGTAGAACTGCTTCCGCGCGCCTTACGGGTGGCCGGCGAGGCCGAAACGCGGGAGCACGGATAACCGGAAAACGAGGAGCCGCATGGCAACGCTGGCGTTTCTCTTGAAACATCAGGACCCGGTCTTTCGACGGTTGGTGGCCGAAGCCTGGGGCGTGCCGGTTCCCGAAGAAGGTGCGCCGGAGCCGGAGGCCCTGGCCGCGCAACTGGCCTGGGTGGACGTCACGGCTGGGGTGCAGAACCTGCCCCCGGAAGCCCAGGAAGCCCTGATGGACCTCTTGCGCCGAGGTGGGCAGGCACCCTGGAGGGTGTTCGCGCGCAAGTGGGGGCCGTTGCGCCCCATCGGCCCGGCCCGCCTGGAACGGGAGCGCCCCCACGAACGCCCGGCCTCGGCCCTGGAGGCCCTGTGGTACCGGGCCTTGGTAGGCCGCCGGTTGGTGGAAACCGAAGAGGGGCTGGACGAAGTGGCCTACGTACCCCGGGAATGGCTCCCGGCCTTGCTGGCTTTGGTGGACAGGCAGGAAGCACCGCCTTTGCCGGGGCGTCCGGCCCTGGACGAAGAAACGGAAGCCCCCCGACCGGTGAGCTCCGCGCTCCTGGACGACCTCACCACGGTGCTGGCCGGATTGCGCCAGGGCCGCAATTGGGAGGCAATTCACCCCTTTTTGTTTCACCGCTACCCCCGGGCCTGGCTGATGGCCTACCTGGAAACTTGGGGCCTGGTGGACGAAACGGGCCAAGTTCAGCCCGAGGCGGTCCGGACCTTCACCACCCTGCCCGAAGGCGAGGCCCTTCTCCGGGCCTTCCAGGTGTGGCTGGAAGCCCCCTTTCACGACGTGGCCTTGATGAGCGGCCTGGAGC
>JALWJZ010000054.1 GCA_026996855.1 Anaerolineales bacterium | reverse complement strand
CACCCGGCCCTTGATGGCGCTGAGCCTGGCGCTTCCCCTCCTGGTGTTGGGGCTTACCCTCTTTTTCTACTTGCGAGAAGGGCGATGGCTGCGGCACCGCCAATGGCTGAGCCTGGCCTACCAGCAGGCCCGGGAAGCCGTGGCCCTACCCGACCCCTATCAGAAAGGCCCGGCCATGGAAGAGGCCCTGGCTACCCTGCGCCGGGCCGAGGAATACGCCGTGTCTTCCGAATCCGAAGCCCTGCGCCGGGAAATGGAACGGTGGCTCCAGCAATGGGAGGGTATCCGCTGGCTGGACCCCAAGCCCGTTCTGACCACGGAAATGCCCGACGACGTGCAAATGGACCGGATCCTCCCCGGCGACATGGGCCTTTTTGCCCTGGACCGCCAGGGCGACCGGGTGCTCTTTTTCCTGAAGCACGGCAACGAACACGCCTTCACCTACGAACCGGATTTTCGATGTGCGGGTTCCCGGCGTTATCAGAACCTGAACATCGGGACCCTGGTGGATATGGTCACCGTGACCGGGCGACCGCTGGATTTTCACGTGGCCGCGTTCGACGCCCAGGGCCGGTGGATGCGGTGCGCGCTGGAACGCCCACCTCAAGTGCATCTCCTCCCCATGCCACCTACCCATTGGGGGGAGATTTACCGCACCCGAGTGGTGGAAGACGACGTATACCTATTGGACCGAGGCCAAAACAACGTGTTTGTGGTGAATTTGCGTCAGCCCCAGGCCGCGGTGCCCAAGACGCTTTTTCCCCCGGGCCAGGGGCCGGACCTGAGCCACGTGATGGACTTCGACGTGCTCCGGGGCGAACTCTTCTTCCTGTTCGTCGATGGGCAGGTCATGCGGTGCGAGTTTCGCCTCACCGAGGCTTCCACCCAATGCGAATACTTGAAGTACCGGGACCGCCGGCCGGAGCGGGAGGACCGCACCTTTGAGGTCTTCCCCAATACCCGTTTTCAACAAATGATGATTTACACCGGCCCGGAGCCGGGGTTGTTGCTGCTGGATGCGGAACGCGGCGCGATTTACCGGTTCACCCTCAAATTGCGCTTCGTGGAGCAATACCGTCCTCGCCAGCCCTGGCCGGGGGAGGTGCGCTCCTTTACCGTGTCCGACCTTTTCCTGCGCAGGCCCTGGCTTTACCTCATCGTCGGAAACACCATCCACGCCGCGCCCCTCCCATGAACGGGTGCGTCGGCTGCTTTTGGCAGGTTTGGCAAAACTTCCTCACGCACACCACTTCCCAACTCAACTTCAGGAGGGCTTCATGTTTCCCATTACAGATACCATTCGCTCCCGTTCCGTCCCCCTGATTACGTGGGGCATCATTTTGCTCAACACCGTGGTCTTCCTCTTCGAACTCGCCCTGCCGCCCCAGGCGCTGGCCGCTTTCTTCCAGACCTGGGGCTTCGTCCCGGCAACGCTGTTCATGGGGGAAGCCCCGATGCACGGGGTGATCACCATTTTCACCAGCATGTTCCTGCACGGCGGCTGGATGCATTTCATCAGCAATATGTGGACCCTGTACATTTTTGGCGATAATGTGGAAGACCGCATGGGTCCCGGGCGGTATTTGGTGTTTTACCTGCTGAGCGGTGTGTTCGCCGCGCTGGTTCAGGGCGCGCTCCAACCGTGGAGCACCATCCCCCTCATCGGTGCCAGTGGTGCCATTTCCGGGGTGTTGGGCGCGTACTTCCTCTTCTACCCCCGGGCCGGTGTGCTTACTTGGGTGCCCCTCTTTTTCTTCTACGGCTACACCGTAGAAATCCCTGCCGTGATTTACCTGGGTCTGTGGTTCCTGTCTCAGTTCTACTCCGGGCTGTTCTCCCTGGCCCTGCCTCGCGGCGCTCAGTTGGGTGGGGTGGCCTGGTGGGCCCACATCGGCGGGTTCGTATTCGGTCTGCTCATGGCTCGTTGGTTCGCACCCAAGGAACGGGAGCCGCGCTGGTATCCCGACGAATACTGGCCGTGGTAAAAAAACCGGGGCGATGCCCTGGCGCATCGCCCCGGCGAACGTTCTACTTCCAACGCCACAGCGTACCCTGGGGGGTATCCTCCAGTTGAATCCCCAGTTGGGCCAGTTGGTCGCGGATGAAATCGCTCAGGTCCCACCGCTTTTCCTGCCGCAACCGCTGGCGCACTTCCAGAAGCAATTCGATGAAGGGGGCCACGTCGTGGGCCGGGCCTTCTTTCACCAGGGTCAGGCCGAAGACTTCGCCCAATTCCAGCAAGGTCATCTGGGCGGGCTGAAGTTGCTCGTCCGTGGCCCCCGCGTCCCGGGCCTGGTTGATGTGCCGCACCAGGGTGAAGAGGGCAGCCAGGGCTTCCGCAGTGTTGAAATCGTCGTCCATGGCCTCTTGAAAGGCTGCGCGCGCCCGGACCGCGTGCTCCCGCAATGCATGGGCCTGGGGGCTGTCCAGCCCCTGGGCCTGGGGGAAGGCCGGGCGCATGGCGCTGCGCAACCGCTCCAGCGCGGCCCGGGCCTGGTGCACCGTCGCGTCGCTGAACACCAAGGGCCGGCGATAGTGGGATTGCAGAACCATCATGCGAAGCACATCGGCCTCGTGTTCCCGTAAAAAGTCGTCGATGGTCACGAAGTTACCCTCGGACTTGGCCATCTTGGAATCGCCCACTATGAGCAGGCCGTTGTGGAGCCAGTACTTCACATAAGGTGCCTTGCCGGTGTAGGCTTCGCTTTGGGCGATTTCGTTTTCGTGGTGGGGGAAGATGAGGTCCTGGCCGCCACCGTGGATGTCCAGTTGCTCCCCCAAGTGGTGCAGGTTCATGGCCGAGCATTCAATGTGCCATCCGGGGCGTCCCGGCCCCCAGGGGGATTCCCACCAGGGCTCGCCGGGCTTGGCCGCCTTCCACAGGGCGAAGTCCGCGGGATGCTTCTTCCGGGGGTCGGGTTCGATGCGAAAGCCTTCCTGCAAATCTTCCAGTTTCCGGCCCGAAAGTTTGCCGTAGTCGGCCTTCTTGGGTACGTGGAAGTACACGTCGCCGTTGTCCAGCACGTACGCGTATCCCTTTTCCACCAGCCCTTCTACCATGCGCAAAATCCAGGGAATTTCCTGGGAAACCCGGGGCTTCACATGGGGCTGCAACAGGCCCAGTTCCCGCATGTGCCGATCGAATTCCTCGATGTAATGCTCTGCCAGAGCCATGGGGTCTTCACCCAACTCGCGCGCCCGGCGGATGATTTTGTCGTCCACGTCGGTGTAATTCATCACGTGGCGGACGGTGTAACCCCGGTATTCCAGGTAGCGGCGGATGATGTCGTACACCAGCACCGACATGGCATGGCCCAGGTGGGCCTTGTCGTACACCGTGGGGCCGCACACGTACATGCGGACGAACCGGTCCTCCAGCGGCTGGAAAGGTTCTTTTTGTCGAGTCAGGGTGTTGTAAACCTGGATGCCCATAGGCCCTCCCCTCTTCAAAAGGTGCTTGTACACCGGCTCGAACCGTCTCAGTAGGCTAAACCCAACCCAATATCGGGCCGTTCACTCCCCCTCTTGCACAATGCGGGTAAAAACGATGCGCCCACCCGAAGTAGGCAGGATTTTGGTCACTTTGACCTTCACACGTTTCCCAATAAGACTTCGTCCGTCTTCCACCACCACCATGGTGCCGTCGTCCAAAAAACCCACGCCCTGGTCGGCGCCTTTCCCCGGTTGCACCACGTCCACGGTGAGGGTATCGCCCAGACTGAGGGGCATTTGCAAGGCTCGGGCCAAATCGTGGAGGTTGAGCACGGGCACGCCCTGTACCCGGGCCACCTGAGTCAAATTGTAATCCGTGGTGACGAGCACCGCGTTCAATCGCTTGGCCAGCCGCACCAATTTGTCGTCCACCGTATCGGCGTCCATTTCCTCGATGTCGGAAATCATGACCGAAGGCTGCTTGAGGGTTTGCAGTTCTTCCAATATCTCCAGCCCACGTCGGCCCCGGCGACGCTTGTGGGGGTCGTCGGAATCCGCGATGCTCTGGAGTTCCTGCAGGACAAAACGGGGGATGAGCAGGGTTCCCCTGGGAAAACCCAGGCGGGCCAGGGCCAGCAGGCGTCCCTCGATGAGTGCGCTGGTATCCACCAGGTAGTAGGTCTCCTGGGCCAGGCCGGCCTCATAGCGCCCCCGCAGGAAGGCCCACATATCCCGCTGGCGGGTAAGGAACACGATGAGGGTGGTGTAAGTAATCAGCCCCGTCAGCACCAGGGCCAGAATGGCCCGGAACCAGGGCAGGGGGATGAGCCACAAGGGGATGCTCAGCAGCGCACTGGCCATCAAGCCGAAGAACAGCCCGGCCAGGCCAGTGAACAGTACGGGCGCGGGAAGTTGGGCCACCCAGCGGCGCAACGCCCGAGCCGGTCGGGTGGTCACGTAAGGCGTAAGAATCAACCCCGTCATGAACCCAATGAGGGGAAGCAGGACCCTCATGGGCGCACTTGAAAGGAAACCATATTCCCTATCCAGATAGAGACCTGCCTGCAGACCCAACCCCATGAGGGTGAAGGCCCCCAAAATGCGCAAGATAAATTCGACGCTGGGGCCGCGCGTGTTCGGCATGTTATCCCTCCTTTCGCGCCTCCTCCCGGCCGTCGGGGTTCGGGGGCATTCAAAAGTTGCCAAAACATTCCAAAGGCTGATGGCCGTCGGCCGACCACCATTGGCGAACCCTGGTCCCGAACCCGAACAAACCCATGTGTTTCCAAAAGGCCTGCCTGTGGAAGTTGTCCAAACCCATCTCCATAAATGCCGGCTTGATTCCGGCAGAACTTGCATGTACCTGTTAGGATAGCACAACCGAAAAACCAGGTCAAAGCAGGTATAATCGGTATATCCCATCATGAGGTTCGAGCATCATGGGTCTGGGACGCGTCTCGGGGTTCGTATTGTTAGGCATCGCCGCGGTGGGTTGGTTGCTGGTGGTGACCTTTCTCGTGGTACAGAAAATGGCCCGGGAAGTCACCCTGCCGGGCATGTTCCTGGGCATTGTGCTGGCCACCTTGTGCTTTGCCGCACCCCTGGCCGCGGCCGGCATCTTCTTGTTGGTGAAGGGCCGCACGGAAGAAGCCCAAATGGCCCGAGCTCGCCTGGAGCGGGAACTGCTCAATATGGTGCTCACCCAGGGCAAGGTCACCTTTTCCGAAGCGGCCATTACCCTCAATGTCTCCCGGGAAGAGGTGGAAAGCCTGGTGCGTAGCCTGGTGGGCAAGAACCTGTTCAGCGGCGCGGTGCATTGGGACAAGGGCGTACTGTACTCCCAGGAGGTCATGACCCTGTACCAGGAGCGACGCTGCCCCAATTGCGGTGGCGAATTCGAACCCGCGGGCAAGGGCCTGCTGGTGTGCCCCTGGTGCGGTGCGGAAATCTTCCTGCACCGGGACCGGCCCCAAACTGGCTCTGCTTGAACGCGGCCCTCGACATACCTGGGTATACTCCTTTTTGTCCGTAAATAAGGAAGCCGGGCAACGCATGATAGGCGGTGCTCCGGTTCGTGATTCCCCAACAAGGAGGGGACCCCTATGACCCAACCCCAACATCCCCTGGCCGAGTTTTTGAGCAAAATCCCCGTGCTCTCTGCCTATCGAGATAAGGAGATGCGCCGGGAAGTGGACCGTCGCCTGCGCGAGGCCCTGGCCCAGGCCCTGGAGGCCCAACGTCGCCGGGTGACCGACCTGCAACAAGACCTGTTACGGGTTCCGGGCGGTCTTCGCTGGATGGGCCTCATGGAGCGGGTGCAAAGCCGCTTTACCCTGCTGATGGACAAAATCCGCACGGCCACCGACGGGTATCGTCCTTTCTTCGACCTGGAACGGGTGGACGAAGCCGCGCTGGAACGACTGCGCCAGTTCGACCAGGATTTCGCCCAACAAACCCTACACCTGGAATCCGACCTGGAAGGTTTGCAGCAGGCCGTGCGCGCAGGTGACGCTCAAACCCTGGAAACGGGGTTGCAGCGCCTTCTGGACCGCCTGGATGCGCTGCTGCGCCTTTGGGAGCAGCGAGACCGTTTGCTCCAGCACCCCGATGCCCGGTGGTCGCAAGGCTGAAGGCCTTCGCGGCCTCTTTTTTCGGGATTTTGATGGCCTCCCCGCCAAAAAGGTGCATCGGCTGCATTTTCCCTCTTGCGGAAATTCGATTTACGGAGGAAAGTCATGACGCCTCGTAAGCGCACGTCCGACAGCACCATGTTGTGGCTGTTTGTGGGCATGGGCATTGCCCTGATTCTCGCCGGTGTGTTCATGCTGCCCTTGTTGCGCCAGCAAAAGCAACAGGAGCAAGCCGAACAGGGAGAGTACCAACTCCCCGGCGAAAAGGATTATTACGCCCTGGCCGACGGCAACGCCCTGGGCGACCCCAACGCCCCCATCACCATCATCGAGTTCTCCGATGTACAGTGTCCCCATTGCCAGGAGTGGGCCAGGGAAACGGAACCGGCCTTCATCGAGCAGTTCGTGAAAACGGGGAAAGTGCGCTTTGTGTATCGGAGTATGGGGGATTTTCTCGGGCCGGAATCGCTTTTAGCCGCGGAGGGCATGTACTGTGCGGAGGAGCAGGGAGCCTTTTGGCCCTTCCATGACACCGTGTTCCTCAATCTTCCCCCCAGACCCAATTCCGGCTGGTACTCGGAAGAGCGCCTCACGGCCATGGCCCGGGCCCTGGGCCTGGACGCCGAAGCCTTTGCCACCTGCATGAAGGAGCGCCGTTATCGCGAGCGGGCCTTGAAGGACAAGGAAGAAGGGCTGCGGTTTGGTGTACGGGGCACGCCGGCCTTCGTCTTCCAGACCCAGGACGGCCGGTTGTTCCTGTTGGAAGGCGCTCATCCCATTGCCTCTTTCCAAGAGGCCATCCAACAATTGCTGCAGGAAAGTCCGTAGGGAATGGACGAATGAGCGGATGAGCGAATTTGCGAATGGGCGGCTTTTGGAGTGCGGCGCCTTGGCACCGCTTTGGATTTCGGAGTGCGGCGCCTTGGCACCGCTTTGGAACACCGCACGGTCGATAAGGAGGGCATTCCCATGAAGACGGTCAACCTGGCCCTGGTGGGTTTCGGCAACGTGGGGCGGGCCTTCGCCCGGTTGCTGGCCCGCAAACACCAGGACATCCGCGAAAAATACGGCCTGGATTTGCGCATCACGGGCATCGCCACCCGCCGCCACGGCACGGTCATCGCGCCCGAGGGCCTGGACCTGGAGGTGCTGCTGGACCGGGTGCAGCGGGGCGCGGACCTGAACGGCCTTTCGCCCCACCCCGTGCCGGGAGACACCTTCACCTTCATCCAAAAAGTACCCGCGGACGTGCTCCTGGAACTCACCCCGGTGAACTACGACACCGGCGAACCGGCCCTCACCCACATTCGCATGGCCCTGCAACAGGGCATGCACGCCGTGACCGCGAACAAAGGCCCCGTGGTGCATGGCTACCGGGAACTCCAGGCCCTGGCCCGGGAGCAGGGGCGGGCTTTCTACTTCGAGTCCGCGGTCATGGATGGCGCGCCCGTGTTCGCCCTCTTTCGGGAAACCCTGCCCGCGGCCCGGCTTGTCGGCTTCGAGGGCATTTTGAACTCCACCACCAACCTGGTGCTCACCCGCATGGAAACCCACGGCGAAACCCTGGAGCAGGCCGTGGCCTACGCTCAGAAAATCGGCATTGCCGAGACCGACCCCTCGGGCGACATCGACGGGTGGGACGCGGCCATCAAAGTGGCCGCGCTGGTCACCGTGCTCATGGGAGAAGACCTGAAGCCCCATCAGGTAGAGCGGGAAGGCATCGGTCGGCTCACCCCGGCGGACATCCACCGGGCCCGAGACGCGGGCCGACGCTGGAAACTGGTCTGCCGGGCCTACCGGGAAAACGGTCGCCTGGTGGCCCGGGTGCAGCCGGAGCAGGTGCCGGCTTCGTCGCCCCTGTACAACGTCATGGGCACCTCCTGCTTGATTCGCTTCGAGACCGACGTGCTGGGCGACCTTTCCCTGCGGGAAGACGACCCCACCCCCGAAACCACCGCCTACGGCCTTCTGGCCGATGTGCTGAACGCGGTGAGGTGAAAAAATGTTGGTTTTGTGAGGCGGGCTTGGCCCCCTCACAAACCACCGCCTACGGCCTGCTGGCCTAAAAATAGATTGAGGGGGCGGGCTTTGCCGTCCCCTCAATCTATTTTTTCTTTCAGCATGGCCGGGCTGTGGATGTATTGCCCCAAAAAGGCCGGTACTTTTTTGATGTCCTTCTCCAAAAAAGTGCCGACTTTTTGGAGGAAGGCTTCCATCTTTGAAAAAGCGCCTTTTCCCCAGGAACCCGACGAAAATTTGGTTGGCCGTGTTTGGCGCTGCGAAATAGGTAGAATATAGACGAGTAGATAGGTTTTTCAGGACGGAGAGTGTCGAATGAACGTGGTGACCATTCCCCTTACGGAAACTCAATGGAAAAAGTTGCAAGAGAAGGCTCAACGGCTGCGCGTTGCTCCTGAAGTCTTGCTGAGGGCCACACTGGAAGATTTGCTCACGCGCCCGGAAGAGGATTTTCGGCGGACGGTGGAGTATGTAGTGCAAAAGAACACGGAACTCTATCGCCGCCTGGCTGCCGGGGCTTGACGAGACAATGGCGATCCGTTATTTGACGCTGAGCGAAGTGCTGTTCCTCTATCAGCGGGTGATGGAGGTCAGCGGCGGCGAAGAAGGTGTTCGAGATTTGGGGGCGTTGCTATCTGCCCTGGCGCAGCCGCGGATAACCTATGGTGGCGAGGAATTGTATCCGAGCCTGGCGGAGAAGGCCGGGGCGTTGGCGTATAGTTTGATGAAGAATCACGCCTTTGTGGATGGGAACAAGCGCATTGCCCATGCAGCGATGGAAGTATTTTTGGTGTTGAACGGGTACGAAGTGCGGGCGACGGTGGAAGAACAAGAGCAAGTGATAAAAGCCGTTGCTGCCGGGGCGATGAGGCGAAAAGAGTTTGTGGAGTGGATTGAAGTCCACATGGTCAAGGTGAAGAGCGGTGCGAAGAAGGGATGATTCGAAGGGAGCTCACGCCCAACCGAGCGTTCAGCGGACGTGGCTGCACCGCGCGCAAACGTGGGCGGGATTTCGGGCAAAGGTCATACGCCCATAAAGGCCGTTAGAGGGCGAGGCCGCGCCGCTGAGGTAATCGTTATCGAATACCCAAAAGTGTTTCAAGCGCCCTTTCCCCAGAAACCCGACTGCATCCTTGGCAGGACAAACGAAGCCATCGCGAGGATGCTGACGCCGGAGACGCCGCGTATGGTGCTGTTCCGCGAGGTACCCTGATGCCCCTCTGGCACGTGGAATTCCACGCCCACACCCGGGCCTCGCCCGACGCCTGGCCCACACCCGCGGCTCTGGTCCGCCGCGCCCGGCAGGTGGGCCTGCACCGGGTATTCGTCACGGACCACAACGCGCTGGCCGGCGCGCGGCAGGCTCATGCCCTCGCACCCGAGGTGGCCCTGGTGGGCCTGGAGTTGAAAACCCGGGAAGGGGAACTCTTGGCCTACTTCGTGCAGGAGATGGTACCGCCGGGCCTGCCACCAATGGAGGCCCTGGACGCGCTCAAGGCCCAGGGCGCGTTGGTGGCCCTGCCCCACCCCCTGGACCCGCGACGCGGCCACTGGCGGCCCGAAACCCTGGAGCGCCTGGCCCCCCTGGTGGACGCGGTGGAGGTCTTCAACGCCCGGACCCTCTCCCCCCGGGCCAACCGCGCGGCCGCGGACCTGGCCCGGCGCTACGGCCTGCCCATGCTGGTGGGCTCCGATGCCCATACCCTGGGAGAACTGGGCCGCTGTCGGGTGATTCTGCCCCCCTTCCACGATGCCGAAAGCCTGCGGGAAAGCCTGCGGAAGGCCCATTTCATCACCCGCCGGGCGCCGCTGTGGGTCTTTGTGGCCTCCCGGGCCGCATACCTGGCGTATCGGCTGGGCCTGCGCCGGGCGTAAAACCGAAAGTGGGCCGAGGTTGGATTCGACCCACCTGGTGCGCGCTTCATTTTTCATCGTGCAAAAATCGGTAAATGCGTCGGGCCAGGGAGGCGGGAATGCCGGGCACCCGGGCCAAATCCTCCTCGGTAGCGGCCAGGAGCGCGTCCAGGGTCTGGAAGTGGTCCATTAAGGCCTTGCGCCGTTTGGGTCCCACCCCGGGGATTTCCTCCAGGAAGGAAGACAGGCTTTGCTTTTGCCGCCGCCGGCGGTGCGCAGCCAGCGCGAAACGATGGGCCTCGTTGCGCACCCGCTGGAGCAGTTGCAAGGCGGGGCTTTCCCGGGGGAGAAGTAGCGGCTCATTGCGGCCGGGGAGAAAGAGGGCCTCCTGCTCTTTGGCCAGAGCCACCACGGGCACCCGCTCTGCCAGGCCGAACCGGCGCAGCACCTCCACGGCCCGGTTGCGCTGGCCCAGGCCGCCGTCGATGAGGATGAAGTCCGGCAGCAGGGCAAAGGCCCGGTCGAAGCGCCGGCCGGGGCGGTCTTTGGCCTCTTGCGCGGCCTGCCAGCGACGAAAGCGCCGGGTGAGCACTTCCTCCAGGGCCGCGTAATCGTCGGTGTGGTCCAGGGTGCGGATGTGGAATTTGCGGTACAGGGACTTGCGGGGCATACCCTCCTCGAAGACCACCATGCTGCCCATCATGGCCGTGCCGTACAGGGTGGAAATGTCGTAGCCTTCAATGCGCACCGGCGGTTCTTTCAGGCCCAGCAGGCCCTGGAGTTCGGCCAGGGCTTCGGTGTGCCGATGCCGCTCCCGCTGCCGTTCCTGCACGAGCACGGCCAGGGCTTCGGCCGCGTTCTGCGCGGCCAGGTGAAGCAACGCCCGGTGCTTTTCGTCTCGGGGCACTTCCAGGCGCACGACCGCGTTCCGCGACTTGCGCAACCACTGTTCGATAATCCGGGCCTCCTCGATTTCCCGGGGAAGCAGCACCTGGGGCGGCGGTGTGGGATGGTCCTGGTAGAAGCGCTTGAGGAACGCGGCCAGCACCTCCGCGTCGGGGACGTCGCCGGTGTTTTCCAGGACGAAGGTCTCCCGGCCCAAAAGTTTGCCCCCACGAATGAAGAACACCTGCACCACGGCCTCGTCGTTGGTGCGGGCCAGGGCCAGCACGTCGGAGTCCAGGTATTCCTCGGAAACCACCCGCTGCCGGGTGGCCAGTTGTTTCAGGGCGCGAATTTGATCCCGCAACCGGGCCGCGCGCTCGAATTCCCACCGGTCCGCGGCGGCTTTCATCTCCTTTTCCAGCCGCTGCACCACGGGCTCGATGCGGCCTTCCAGCACTTTCCCCAAATCCTCGATGAGTTGCCGGTACGCTTCTTGGGAAATGGCCCCGATGCACGGCCCCGCGCACAGGCCGATGTCGTAGTACAGGCAGGCGCGCGGGTCCTGGCCGGTGATGGTGCGGTTGCAGGTCAGGTAGGGAAAGATGCGACGCAGCACGTCCAGGGTTTCGTGCACGGCCCAGGCGTTGGGGTACGGCCCGTAGTAGCGGGCACCGTCCTTTTCCACCTTGCGGGTCACGGTCACTTTGGGGAAGGGGTCCTGCCAGTGGATTTTGATGTAGGGATAGCGCTTGTCGTCCCGGAACTGAATGTTGTAGCGAGGCCGGTAACGCTTGATGAGGTTCATCTCCAGGATGAGGGCCTCCAGTTCCGACGCCACCACAATCCAGTCCAGGCTCGCGGCCCGCTCCATGAGCCGGCGCACCTTGGCATGCTTCCAGGCCGAGGGCTGGAAATAGGAGCGCAGCCGCGCCCGCAGGTTCACGGCTTTGCCCACGTAAAGCACATCCCCCTGGGCATCCCGGAAGAGGTAGCATCCGGGACGCTCCGGGGCCCGCGCCGCGTGTTCTTTCAGCGGAGCCAGCCGCTCGGCCAGGCGTTTCTTGTAATCCGCGCCCATGGTTTCCCCTGCCGCGCCGGTTTCACGGCCCAAAGGCCGACGCTTTGGGTGCGCCTTTCTCCGGGAAACAGGATACCAAAAGTGAGCAGTGGAGAGGGATCAGTGGTCAGTGGTCAGTCCTTGGTCGTTGGTCGATGGTCGTTGGTCGGTGGTCGTTCGCAAATTCGCATATTCGCTCATCCGCAAATTCGCCCATTCGCTCATTCGCCCATTCGCTCATTCGCATATTTGCATATCCGCTCTATCGCCTCACCTCCTCCAACCATTGCTGGCGCGCGGCCTCGTGGGCCTGCGCGTCGGTGGGGACCACGATGAGGGAGGGTCGGCCCTGCTTCAGCGCGTAGGCCACGGCTTCCCCCACATGAGGCACCGTGGTTTCTCGATAAACCAGGCCGTACATCTCGGCCACGGGGCGAAAACCCAACCCGTGGGGATGGCGCATGTGGGGCGTGAAGGGCGGGTCGTAGGCCCGGATGGGCAGGCGGTAGAAGATGCCCCCGCCGTCGTTGTGCAGCACCACGATGACGGGCTTCAGCCCCAGGGGCCGCACCAGAGCCAGGATGTTGGTGTCGTACAGGAAACTGTGGTCCCCCAGCACCAGCACGGTGGGCCGCTCGGGGTGCGCCGCGGCCAGGCCCAAACCGGTGGAAAGCACGCCGTCGATGCCGCTGGTGCCCCGGTTGGCCCATACGAACAAGGGCTGGGGTTGGGGAAAGGCCAGTTCCTCCAGGTGGCGTATGGGCAGGCTGTTGCCCGCCACCAGCGCGGCCCCGGGGGGAAGGGCAGCCACCACCCGGGGCAGGGCATGGCCCTCGGTTTCCCCGGGCCGGGCGGTGAGGGCGCGCACCCGGGTTTCTACCTCCTGCCAGGCGGCGAGCCAGGCCGGGTCGGGCACGGGATGGCTTCCCTCCAGCGCCCGAAGCACCCCCGCGAGCCAGGCCGCGGGGTCGCCCTGGAACAGATGGTGGAGGCGGTGGTCGGGGTCGTGCCACGCGCCGTGAGGGTCGATGGCGATGTGGTGGGCCTGGTCCCAGGCGTTCAGCGCCCGCAGCAGGCCGTTGCCCACGGGCGCGGCACCGAAGCGCAGCACCA
This sequence comes from Anaerolineales bacterium, assembly GCA_026996855.1. Lineage (GTDB taxonomy): Bacteria > Chloroflexota > Anaerolineae > Anaerolineales > DRMV01 > S139-71. The sequence continues at coordinate 3,385 of JALWJZ010000054.1, read as the reverse complement.
CCTGGGGCGGCATGGGCGGACGCCAGCCGGCCTCCAGGGCCAGGGCGTAGCCCCCCAACACCGGAGCCGTTTCCACCCAGGGGCCAAAGCGAAGACCGGAGAGGGGGTCCGCCAGGAGGGGATACCCCAACCGTCGGGCCAGGGCCGCCAGCAGGCGGGGGAAATCGCCGCCGGGGCACCGGGGACCGGCCACGATGACCCCCCGCGGCCGCCGGGCCAGGAACGCGGCCCATTCCCGGGCTTCCTCCTGGGGCAGGGCGGTGGGCAGGCGGGCCATGCGGGTCCAGGGAAGATTGTCCTCTCGGCCTTGGAGCACCGCGCGCAGCCGCCTTCGGGCCTCGGCGGGCAGGTCCTGGGGCCGGGGCGTGGGTTCCAGGGGCTTACGGAAGGGGAAATTGAGGTGTACGGGCCCGGGCGGACCGAACCAGCCCCGGGCATGGGCCACCGCGCGCGCCACAAGGGTACGCAGGCTGCACAGCACCACCTCCGGCGGGTCGGCCTCGGGCGGCGGCACCTGCGCGAACCAGCGCACGCTATCTCCGAAAATCTTGATTTGGTCCACCGTTTGATTGGCTCCGCTGTGGTAGCGCTCCAGGGGCCGGTCCGCGGTCATAAGCAGCAGGGGTACCTGGGCGTGCAGGGCCTCCAGGGCCGCGGGGTGCAGGTTGGCCACCGCGGTGCCCGAGGTGGTGACCACGGCCACGGGGCCGCCCAGGCCCACGGCCAGGCCCAGCGCGAAGTATCCCGCGCTGCGCTCGTCCCAGGGCGTGTACACGGGCACCCGACTTTGTCGGCTCCAGGCCCATACCAGGGGCGTGGAACGGGAACCGGGCACCAGCACCGCGGCCTTCACCCCCTGGCGCAGGGCTTCGTCCACCGCGATGGTGGCCCACAGGATGTTGCGATTCGGGAAAGGGGGCGTCATAGAGAGGTCGCTATCGGAGGAGTTGGAACAAAATCCCCACCAGGACGGCCATCTGGCTTATCCAGAAGAGGAAAGCCCAGCGTGTCTGGGTGGCTTTGGAAAGGGCGATATCCCGAGTCAAATCAGCCCGAAGTTGTTCGATTTCCTTGGTCAGGTCGGCCCGAACCTGTTCGATTTCCTTGGTCAGGTCGGCCCGAACCTGTTCGATGCGTTCGATGAGTTCGGCCCGGATTTTTTCGATTTCCAGACGCAATTCGTAGACGTCTTGCTGGCGAGCCACATCCTCGGGAATCCGAGACATGAAAAATTCCAGCACAATCAGGCCCTCTTCTTCCCCCAGGGCCCGTTGCAAAATGCGGGCAACCTGAGCATACGTCACATCCATGCGCATGCACTCCTAACCATCCGGCTTCCGGGTAAAGCGCCCGGGTATTCCTCATTATACCGGTTGTCATTCGGCTTCGGAGAAAAACGTTTTGATCGCGGTGACCACCTCCTCGGCCAGGCGTAATGCGGATTGCGCGGTGGTTTCGTCATACACGCGAGCAGGGATGTCATCGGGAAGACCGTTGGGATACCGTGTAGGGATGTAATACGTGTCCAGCACCGCCCAATGAGCACAACGTTCTTGAAGGGAAGGCTCGTGCTGGGCTGCTTCCCGACACAAACGCACTACGGAGTGCCCCAAAACCACCTCCTCACCATGAGCATACAGGAAGTTTAAGGGCCTTTTCGGCCACTTGTTGTGCCAAAAAGCAAACCAAATGGTACGCCCCTTCTCGATAAAGATGACGCGACCAATCCAGGTCAATCTCGGCCTGTTCCAGCCAGCGACGGCCTTCTTCCAGGGGCAGCCTTCGCATACAGGCACACTCCTTCTTTCAAGATGCGCTTCCCAAAAGGTGTTTCTTGAAGACGCCGGAACTCTTCGGGAGTGTAGCACAGCAAGTCCAGGTCCACTTCGGTTTCAATGCGGGAGCGAAGCGCACGAAGACGCTCCAGGAAAGGGAGGTCCGTTTCCCAAACCACCACAATGTCCAAATCGGTGAGCAGGTCGCGTCGGCCTCGGGCGTAGGAGCCGAACAACCACACGGCCTGTACACCCGGTACGCGGGAAAATTCCTCCCTTATACGCTGCAATGTGGTTTCCAGCGCTTGCACGTAAATACGACGTTTTTCTTGCAGGGCAGAACTTTTCATGCTTCCATTATACCGGCTGCCTTTGGGCCCCATCCGGCGGTTTGGCGGGCATTTTGCATGTTCGAACAAAGACGCACACAGAGCCACGGAGAACACGGAGTATTCGCTGGAGCAAACCAAAATTCCCTCTGTGTTCTCTGTGCCTCCGTGAGAAAATGCGAAGGCTTTTGCCGCTTTTGTTGGATTTTGAAAAACGCGTGGCGGTTTGGCTTCTCGTTTTTTATAGGGAAGACGACGGAGCGGCCAGATGCGCTTGCAACGCTTGGGGATTGTGGCGGAAGTGGTGGGGCGGGATTTCGCCGGCTTCGATGGCCTGGAAGATGCGCAGCAGGGCCACGTGTACGGGGGTGGGTACTCCTTTCTCCCGCCCATAACGCACCACCGGGCCGTGGTACCAGCGGGCTTCGGTGCGGCCCGGCCCCTGATGCAAATCCCGGTGAAAAGAGGGCATCTTGCCGCCCCGCCCTCCGGCCACCAGAGGACGAAGCACCGGACAGGCCAACCCAGGGGGAAGGCGCCGCACCGTCCAGGCCAGGGCTTTCACCGGGGTTTTGGGCAGGTTCACCACCGGTACGCCCAGTGCGTTCATCACGGCCAGGGCCTCGCGCAATTGGGCCATCTCCCATCGGCAGGTGAGGGGATGGCGGTAAATCTGGTCCGGGGGCCAATCCAGCAGGGCGGAAAGGCTGTTGGCCACCAGGTTGGTGAGCAGTTTGGACCACTTCATGGCTGCGGGGTCCGGGTACAGCCGGGGGGCCATGCGGGCGGCCTCGAAGATGCGATGCCAGCGGGGCGCAACTGGGTGGTTGGCCTCCAGGCCCATGCCGCGGAATTTGGACACCTGCACCGCGCCCAGGTCGAGCCGCTCCACCGCGGTGAGCAAGGTGCCGTAAACCACCTTTTCCCGGCCCACCACCTGGGCCAGGGCTTCCTCCGCTCCCACGCCGTTGAGCAGGCTGAGGATGGGAGGCAGACGACGCCGGTGGGCTTCCAATTGCGAAAGCAGGCTTTCCAGGTGGTAGCCCTTGACCGCGAGGACGAGGCCCTCATAGGTCACCCCATGGCGCCGGGCGCGGTCCAAGGCCTCGTGCCAGGAAGTGGCCAGGGGCGCGGGGGGCAGGTGGTACTCCCCAAAGGGCAGGTACAAACGGATGCCCTGAGCCTGCAAGGTGGCCACATGGCCCGGGCGCACCAACCACACCACCGGGTAGCCGTGCAGGGCCAGGCTTCCGCCCACGTACGTGCCCACCGCCCCGGCCC
>JALWJZ010000053.1 GCA_026996855.1 Anaerolineales bacterium | reverse complement strand
CCCCGCCCTCCCCCCGCCCCGGCCTCAGCGCCGACCCACCCCCACACCCCGGCCCCGCAGTCGAGGCCAGACCGATGCCCTTCAGGATGGGATCTATTGCCATACGGGGAAACCGGCGCTGTTCTTGCTTCCCCCCGGTATGGACCTCTTCCACGCCAGCATGGCCCGGGTGGAAAGCCCGGAAGGCTGCTTTTTGGATGTGCGCATCCTCTTCGCCGCGCCCGTAGGAGATACGCCCTTCCGGGGCGGCGTGGTGTTCTTTCAGCGGGAACTACCCCTGCTGGACCCACCTTCTTCCACCTGGTATTTCGACAACGTGGGAAATCTGAGTTTCAACTTCGGCTGGAAGGGTCAGGACGCGGAGAACCCCCTCTACTGGTGGGTTGACAAAGCGTTGGGGGACGTGTGGGTAGACATTGACGTGCGGGGATACGAGGCTTTCGTCGAAGGGGGGGAACTGGTGTTGCGCATTCCCTGCCAGGCCGTGCAGGAACCGGCCACCTGGATGGTGGCCTCGACCAACCCGCAGGGGAACAAATGCGATGCATTGGGGGTGGAGAACGACCAGGCCGCCCTGCCCCTGCCCCGTTGATGTTTGGTTGGGAAACCGCTTTTTGCCCCGTGACGCGGTCTACAGATTTCCGGGCAGAGGACGGCCCGCCAGTTTCAACAAGACCTCGAAGTCGTCCTGGGGCGAGGCCCGGTTGCGCCGCACCAGGCCGCACCGGGTACAGCGGTGCACGATGACGTACCCGTCGTCTTCGACCATCACGCCGATGGGTTCCATCAGACCCTGGCAGGTGGCGGCCCGGTCACCGGGGTACACGTCCACGTGCTTGCTCCACAAACAGTGGGGGCAATGGTTGGTGTAACCGTCGCCCTCGACCCAGGCGCCGCAACGCTCGCAACGGAAGTTTTCCTTTCGGCGTTGGAATTTGCGGCCCACGGACATCCTCCGGTGAAAACGAAGAAGCGGCGCCACAAGGGCGCCGCTTTGGTTTTACGCCCGCACCTCCTGGCGCTGGAACAGAATGTAAGCCAGGGCGAAGAGCAAGATGGTGGCGGCAATCAGGCCTGTGAGATGGGGCCAGATGAGCAGAACGCTCTGGGAAAGGGGCAACGGCTGCCCCAGGATGGCCCCTTCCAGTTGGAAGGGCAACACCAGGCCCAGGGAACGCACTTCGGGCCGCAACAGGGCCACCACGATTTCCGCATACAACTGGCTGGGGGCCAGGCGTCGCAGGGCGAGGAGCCAACGGGCCTGGGCCAGGATTTCCTCCGGGGTGCCGATGCGAATGGGCGCCAGGATGGTGGCCAGGGAGGTGGAAATCATAGGCCAGAAGATGGAGAAGAAGAGCCACACGGCAATGGAAGCCAGGGCCGCGGTGGCAGGCTGGCGAAAGCGCACGGAGAACAGCAAAGCCACGGCCATCCACACGCCGCCGTAGAACACCGTGGCCACCAGCAGCCACAAGGCCCGACCCACTTCTTCCCCCGTGGGGGGAATGCCCAGTTGCCACACCCCCAGGCCGAACACCAGCAGCCAGATGGCGCTGTAAATCAAGAACTGGGTGAACAGCCCGGCCAGGAATTTCCCGAAGAGCAGGGCGTCTCGGTAAATGGGCTGCGAGAGCACCCGGGCCAGGGTGTGCTGGTTGAATTCGTTGTTGACCGCGTCGAAGGCCAGGGCAATGGCGATGAGGGGCACCAAAAAGCCCAGGAAACCCACGAAGGAGGGGAAGGGTTCATCGGCCACGGTGAAGAGTTTCAAGAAGAGGAATTTGGGTTCCAGCCCGGCCACGGAGCGAATGGCCGAGGCCGCGTTGTACGCGGTGCCCACCGCGGTGAGGGCGATGAGCATTTCCAGGATGAACATCCGCGTGCTGCTCAGGTGGTCGGCCATTTCCTTGGCCACCACCGCCCAAAGTCCAGTCCAGGGGGAGCCTTCCCGTTGGGTGCGCATGGCCCGTACCATGGTCATCGTCGTGGCCTCCTTGGGCAGGGATAGGAAAAGGCGAAGCGCCCCTTTTCACATGCCTACTCGTTTTCCGTTTCGCCGGCTTCGGATTTGAAGTAATGCGCATAGATGTCGTCCAGGCTGGGCAGTTCTACGTCCAGGCGCAACAAGCGCCCCCCGGCCTGCACGACCGCCTTGGCCACTTCGGGACGCACGTCCTTGCGGGATTTCACCCACAGGGTGCAGTCGTCGTGGATTTCCACATCGGTCACGCCCGGCACCCGACGTACCACCTGCGCCAGTCGCGGCGCGTCTTTCTCCACTTCCACGTGGACGTAATGGGACATGCCCAGCACTTGCAGGGCCAGTTCTTCCACCGTGCCCTCCAACGCCTTCTTTCCTCGGCGGAACAGCCCGACCCGGTCGCACACGGCCTGCACCTGATGCAACAGGTGGGAAGCCAGCAGGATGGTGCGTCCTTCCCCCTTCAATTCTCGAATCAAATCCAGGAATTCCCGGGCCGATTCGGGGTCCAGGCCCTGGGTGGGCTCGTCCATGATGATGACGCGCGGGTTTTTGATGAGCACGTCGGCCACACCTAAACGCTGGCGCATCCCCCGGGAAAAGGTGCGCACCGGGCGATGGGCCACATCCTGCAAGCCCACCCGGTTGAGGGCCTCTTCGATGCGGCGGTAGGCTTCCTTGCGGGGAATGCCGTTGAGTTTGGCCGTGTACATCAGGTTTTCCCAGGCGGTCAGGTCGCCGTAGAAGCCCACCTGGTCGGGGATGTAACCCACCTGGGCCTTCACCCGCAAGGGGTAACGCCGCGGGTCCCAGCCCACCACCTGTACCTCGCCTTCCGTGGGCTCGGTCAGGCCCAGCAGCATGAGAATGGTGGTGGTCTTACCGGAGCCGTTGGGGCCCAACAAACCGTACACCTCACCTTCGTGAATGGTCAAGTCCAGGTGGTCCACCGCGACCAGACCGTTGTAGACCTTGGTCAGACCGCGAGTTTCAATGACAGGTGTTGGAGACATGGCCCCACCTCCAGGGAGAGGGTGGGTGAACACGGGTTTGCAAGGGCCTTCAGGGAGAGCCGGGCCGCACCCGGCAGGAGGCAGCCCGGCCCGCGCGCTTCGTGATTACCGCCGTCCGTAGTAGGACACCGCGCCGGCGATGACCAACACGGCCACCGCGATGATGCCCAGGCCCACCAGGCCCCACATGGTGGAAGTGGTCACGGTGACCCGATAGTCCAGGGTGTCCCGGGGGCCTTCTTCACTGGTGGCTCGTACCGTCACCATGTAGTCGCCGGCCACGGCTTTGGCATCGGGTTTGAGCAGCATCTTGAACTCCACTTCCTCACCCACGGGCAACTGTTGGATGACCTCGGGGTCGAAGCGCACTTCCCAGCGAGAAGGCGCGGTGGCGGAGATTTTCACATTGTGCGCGGGCGCGCTGCCCGTGTTCTTCACCACGAAGGTGATGGTGGTTTCCTCGCCGGCCCGCGCCTCGCCCGAGAGCCGACCCGTGGGCGTGCTCAAGTTCAATTTGGGCATCCCGGTGATGATGACCGTGACCTGGCCTTCGGCCGCCAGTTCGTTGCCCTGTACCCGAATGCGAATGGGATATTCACCGGCTTCCACGTCCACGATGGGCTTTACTTCCAGGTCGATGCGCTTGCTGCTGTTGGCCTCGATGGGTACGGAGGTAATTTCCTTACCAAAGGAGAGGAAGCGGGTCAGGAAGAAGCCGGGGGTTTCGGCTTGCAAACTCACCGTGATGTCCTGGTCGCTTTCGTTCTTGATGGTAAGACCGAAGCGGAAGGTGGTGTCGGGTCCACCTTTGAGGGTAGGCAGGTCCACCTTGAGGGTGAGTTTGGGCGGGGTCTTCTCTTTCAACGTGATGGTCAGGGGGAAGCGGGCCTCGCCGAATTCACCCTTGGCCACCGCGTAGAAGGTGTAGTCCCCCGCTTTCGCATCCTTGGCCGGGGTGACCTGCAAGCGCAGACTGACCTCTTCCTGGGGCAAAGCATAGACGGCCCGCACGGTACGTACACCGCCCCGGAATTCGTATTCCCAGCCTTCGGGCAGGTCGGCTACTTCCAGGTGCACCAATTGGGGCTGGGTCACTTCCAGGGTCAGTTCAAAATTGGCTTTTTCGTCCGCACCGATGAGGATTTCGGGGTACTTGGCGTAAATGCGCAAGGTTTCGGCTTCGGTCGTCGGTATTTCGGTCGTGGGGGTGGGTGTTGGCTCCTGTGCTTTCACCACGGGCACCAACACGAAAAAAGCCAGCGCCAGGCTGAGCATCCACACGCCCCAACGCAAGGTTTGACGGCGCATTGTTCACCTCCATCATCGCCAGGGGATGATGTCAACCAGGACACAATCAAAATGTAAAACCCCGCAACGGAAAGCGTCAAGGTCGTTTCGTAAACGTTTCATAAAAAGTCATCCGTTGTCCCCGTTGCGGGATGGGGATGAGGGGCCGTGACGGAGCAGGTCCAACACCTGGTCTACCAGGTCTTTGCGGGTGCAAATGGTGAGGCGATCGCCCGGTTGAAGCACAGTATCCCCGTGGGGGAAGCCCAAATGACGGCCTCGGCGCACGGAAACCAAAATGCAATCCTGGGGAAGGCCCAGGTCTGCAATGCGTTTGCCCGCGGCCCAGTCGTTTTCGCCAATGACCACGTGTTCAAAGCACACTTCCCCTTCGGTGTGGGCCACGGCCAGTTCCTGTCGGCGTTGTTGCTCTTCTTCTTGCTGGGCCATGGCCAGGTTGTAGGCCCGCACGATGTCTCGAGTTTGAATCCAACCCACCAACTGCTTGGGGTTCTGGCGCGAGACCACGGGCAGCCGGCCGATGTTGTGCAGGTTCATACGGCGCAGCACCTGCCACAAATTTTCGTCCGGGTAGGCCACTTTCAGGTCCCGGCTCATGATGTCCGCTACCTTGAGGCGTGAAAAATCTTCCCGTTCGACTGCCCGCTGGTAATCCGTCAAGGTGACCACGCCCACCAGTTCACCCCGACCGTTGAGCACCGGCAGGCCGTGGGAATGGGCCTCGGTGAAGACCTGCAACAACATGGAAGCAGGCATCCATTCGGGCACCGTAGAAGGATTGGGGTCCATGGCCTCGGCCACGGTGATGCGCTCCATCAGGTCCAGGTCGCGGCCAAAGCGCCAGGTGATGCCCCGGCGAACCAGTTTCAAGGTATAGATGGATTCGGGGTGCAGGTAGTGAGCCACCAGGGTGCTGAGCACGGTGGCAAAGAGCAAAGGAAGGATAAGGCGGTAATCCCGGGACATTTCGAACACGATGAGCACCGCGGTGATGGGTGCCCGGGCTGCGGCGGAAAAGGTGGCCGACATGCCCACCAGTGCGTACGCACCGGGGTTGATGGGCAGGCCGGGGAAAACCCGTTGCATCACCACACCAAAAGCGCCGCCCAGGGCCGCGCCGGCGAAGAGCGAGGGCGCGAACACACCGCCCGAGTTCCCCGCGCCCAGGGTGAAGGACGTGGCCACCAACTTGGCCAGGGCCAGGGCCAGCAACCAGAGGGCCGGTTCGTCCATGTTTTCCGCAATGGTTTCACCGATGAATTCCAGCCCCGGGCCCAGTACCTGGGGAAAGGCCAGCGCTACCACGCCGGTGAGCACCATGCCGATGACGGGCTTGAGCATTTCCGGTGCCTTCCATCGCTCGAAAACGTCTTCCAAAAAGTACAACATGCGGATGAAAAGCACCGCCAGAAGCGCGCAAAACAATGCCAGGGCCACGTAAAGTAAAAGTTCCCAGGCTGAGTTCAGCCCGTATGCCGGAACGCGAAAAGCGGGTTGCAAACCCAAATACGCCTGGCTGACCACCGAGGCCGCAACCGCAGCCAGCACCACCATACCGAAATACGCGGCCCCCAGTTCCCCCAGGATGACCTCCAGCGCGAAAATGGACCCGGCAATGGGCGCGTTGAACGCGGCTGCAATGCCCCCGGCTGCGCCCGCTGCCACCAGCACCTTGATGCGCTCTTCGTTCAGCCGAAACCATTGGCCCACGGTGGAACCCAAAGCCGCGCCCGATTGCACGATGGGGCCTTCCCGACCGGCCGAACCGCCCACGCCGATGGTAATCATGGAAGCGACCACTTTGAGCACCACCAGGCGAGGGGAAATGCGTCCCCCTCGGGTGGCCAGGGCCAGCATGACCTCGGGCACTCCGTGCCCTTTGGCCTCGGGGGCCAGATACACCACGATGACCGCGGTAACCAGGCCGCCCAGGACGAGGGCCACGAACAACCCTGCATAACCCCATTGGGCGACCACTTGTTGGGTGTAGGCCGAAACCTGCTTCAGACCCAGGATGAAGAACACCGCGACCAGGCCCGTACCGATGCCTACCACCACCGCTTGCAAACCCAAAGTGAAGACCGGCGGAAGGGGCAGCCGTTCCATCCAGGTGATGACGCGTTCTTGGACCGTGGACAGTGCCTTGCGCCACATCAGACGGTACCTCCTTGGCCAATCGAAGGTTGTGTTGTGGAAGAACGTACGTCGGACGGCATCGCTAAGCCCTGGCCTTTCACTTGGACTGCGGTGGTGGCGATGTCTCGTCGTCCGGGGCTTCGGCTACCACGTACAGGGGCCTGCCTTTGACCTCATCGTAAATGCGTCCGATGTATTCCCCCAGGATTCCCAGGAAAATCAGTTGCACCCCGCCCAGGAAAAGCACCGCAATGAGGGTGGTGGCCTGCCCGTAGAAAGCATGGGACCCCGCCAATCGGGCCATTACCACCACGGGAATGGCCAGGATGGCCATCCCCGCGGACAGGAACCCCAGATAGGTGGCCATTTGCAAAGGGGCGTAAGAGAAACTGGTAATGGCATCCCAGGCGAATTTGAGCATTTTGCGTAGGGGATATTTGGTTTCACCAGCGTAACGGGGGGCGCGCACATAGGGCACGCCAATTTGCCGGAAGCCGACCCAGGCCGCCATACCGCGCAAAAACCGATGGCGCTCCTTCATCTGCCGGAGCACGTCCACCACCCGTCGGTCCATGAGGCGAAAGTCCCCCGTGTCGGGGGGGATGTCCACGTCGGTGATGCGGCGGATGAGGCGGTAGAACAGGGCCGCGGTGGCCTTCTTGAACCAGGATTCGCCCTCCCGGGCTTTGCGCACCGCATATACCACGTGGTACCCCTCCCGCCACTTCTCCACCAGTTGGGGAATGACCTCCGGTGGATCCTGCAGGTCCGCGTCCATGAGGATGACGGCCTTCCCCCGGGCGTAATCGATGCCCGCGGTAACGGCGATTTGGTGCCCGAAGTTGCGGGAGAAGATGACGGGCCGAACGTGTTCCGGATCTTGCTCCCGTAACCGGCGCATCAACTCGGTGGAGCCATCGGTGGAGCCGTCGTCCACCAGCACCAATTCCCAGGGCTCCCCCAGGCTTTCCATGACCGCGCGCACCCGACGGTACAGTTCGGGCAGCGATTCCACTTCGTTGTACACGGGTACGACCACGGAAAAGGTCACTTCCCTTTGGGACGTCATGGCTTTACCCTCGTCCTTCGGCTTCCAAATATTCCCGCACCACCTCTTTGGGACTCAAACGTACGAAGAGGTAAATTCCCAAAAGAAAGGCCAGAGCATCGTCCAGGGGGGTGGGAAAGTCGGGGAGCAACAGGTACACCATGGCGGCCAGGGGAAGCATTTTCAAGTACCAGGGTACCCGTGGGTCCTGCAAGAGCAACAAAGCCAGCCTCAGGTATTGTTGGGGAAAGCCCAACCAGCGAGACAAATGGCGCTGCATGTTCAACCTCCCGGTTTTGACGAGGGCAAGGGAAGGGGGTTGCCTTCCCTTGCCCCGACGTTCGCTTACTCCTTGTTGTCCAGGGCTTCCACTGCCGGTAGAGGCTCACCGGCCAGCAAGTGCAGTGTGGCTCCTCCGCCGGTGGAAACGTGGGTCATGCGGTCGGCCACGCCGGCCAGGCGTACGGCGGCTGCGGTGTCGCCCCCGCCCACGATGCTTTGGGCCGGGCTATCGGCCAGAATCCAGGCCAGGGTGAAGGTACCCCGGGCAAAAGCGTCGATTTCGAACACGCCCATGGGGCCGTTCCAAATGACGGTGCCGGCCTGGCGTATCACCTGGCCAAAGGCTTCGATGGTTTTGGGGCCGATGTCTACGGCCTTCCAGCCCGCGGGCACGGGTTCGGAAACGTCCTGCGTCCGAGTGGCCGCGTTGGGGTCCAGGGCCTCGGCGACGAGCAGGTCCACCGGCAGGCGGATTTTGGCCCCATAAAGGTCCAGCAAGCGCCGGGCTTCCTCCAGCGCCTCCGTTTCCACCAGCGAGTCGCCCAAATCATGCCCCTGGGCGGCCAGGAAAGTATTGGCCATGCCGCCGCCAATGAGCAGCGTCTGGGCCTTTTGGGACAGGTTTTCCACCAGTTTGATTTTGTCGCTAATTTTGGCCCCACCCAACAAAGCCACCAGGGGGTGTTGGGGAGCCTCCAGGGCCTGGGTAAGCATGGTCACCTCTTGTTCCAAGAGGAAACCGGCCACGGCTGGCAGGTATTGCGCCACGCCCACGGTGGAGGCATGGGCGCGATGGGCCGTGCCGAAGGCGTCGTTGACGAAGATTTCCGCGGGTTCGGCCAGTTGGCGGGCGAATTCCGGGTCGTTCTTCGTTTCGCCGGGATAGAAACGCACGTTTTCCAACAGAAAGACCTGTCCGGGCTTGGCCCGGGCTGCGGCTTCGGCCACCACGGGGCCGATGCAATCGGGGAGGAAGGTGACCTCGGTGTCCAACAAATCGGCGAGAACCGGGGCCACCGGAGCCAGGGACAACTCCGGTTTCCGCTGGCCCTTGGGTCGGCCCAGGTGCGAAATCAAGAACAAAATGGCGTTGTGTTCCAGCAGGTAGTGCAGGGTGGGCAGCGAGGCGCGAATGCGGCTGTCGTCGGCGACGCGCCCCTCTTTCAGCGGGACGTTGAAGTCTACCCGCACCAGCACCCGGCGATTTTGTACGTCCACGTCACGCACGGTTTTCTTAGGGAACATGCCAGCCCTCCTGGGGAGTTGGGAGTCGGGTCATGGGTGATTATACTTGTTCAATTTTGTCAGGGCTTCGATTTCCTGGTGCGCCAGACCGGGGTACAGTTGGGGTAGTCGGTCGGGTAGATGGCGGGCGACCACCTCGTGGGTGACGCCCTGGGACGCGACCACATCTCGATACAGCGCAGTTGCTGCATCGTGGGAAGGGTCCCCTGGGCCGGGGTAAAAGAAGCCGCGCAACACGGTGCCCAGGTTCAGGGCATGCCAGAGTTGGAGCAGATGGTCTACCAGCAGGTGAGCCTGGGTGATGGGTGGCCCGGCTGTGGCCCCCAGAACCAGGAGGGGTTTGCGCCAGGCCCGCGCCCGGCGCAACAGGCGGAAGACCGGGCCGTGTCGGGCATAGCCTTCGGGGGGCATGGGTTCCCAGGCTCGCGAATGATGCTGCCCGGTCGCGCGCAGCCCCTGGGGTGGACGCAACCGTAAGAAGACCCCATCCACCCAACTGCCATATGGCCCGGTGAGGGCCTGGCGGAGCCAGACGTGGTACATGCGCCCAACGCGGCGCACGGCCCACCAGTCGGGTGGCCAGCACCGGCGCGCGGGCGCCAGGGTCACAGGCACGGCCACACCCAGGGCCAGGGGTGCGGTGGTGATACGCCGCGCGATTTCGGCGGCCCTGCGGTAGGCGTCCAGGCGTCGCGGCCCGTCTTCCGGGTGGGCCACGTCTTCCACCAGCCACCAGCCGTCCACCCAGGGGTGCAGGGCCTGCACCACCCGGGCTGTAAAACCGGCGAAGCGCTCTGGAGCCTGGGGGTGTTGCCAGCCGCCCATGGCCTCCCACCAGGCCGGGGGCGGGTCTGCCGAAAGGGATACCCAAACCTGCAAGCCCCGACGGTGAGCGCGCTCCACCAGGGCCTGGTAAAGGGCCAGGACCTCCTGATCCACCTTTTCTGGCTGGGGCCAAGCCCAGGCCCAGGGCAAAGGCAGGCCCACGGCCCGGAAGCCTGCCTCCGAGGCCGTGTCCACGAAGGTTTCCATTGCTTCCGGCAGCGGTCGTGGCGCTGAAGGGGCTGGCAGCCCGAGCCGGGCCGGGGGTGCGGGGGTGTACCACGATCCCCAGAGAAAACTCACGGGAAAACGATAGGCAATACTGGGCATGGTGGGCGCCTCGGCGAAAAGGGTTGACCTCATGGGCAGGCGGTCAAACGGAAGAAGTTGCCGTCGGTCAGGACGATACGTACATCCTCTCTGCGCATGAATGCTCGCAACAGGGCCTCGTCGTTCACGGTGAAGAGGTGAATGCGCGCGCCTTGCAAGAACCGGGCGACGATGGGCTTATAGTGGTGATAGTCCATGGAGATAGCGGAAAACCTGCCCCGGATGTAGTTTCGCTGCACCTTCATCAGGGCTTCCACCCAGGCCCTGAGGGATTGGGGGGCTTCTTCTTCCTCGATGTTGAAAATCCAGTAACTGGTATGCAGCCCGGCTTGCGAGAAGAAAGCCAGGTTTTGGGGATGGTCCGATTCCACGATGATGCGTTGGGTGACTCGGTAACGCTCGGCCAAACGGCGCAGGGTGGCTGCGGCCCGTTGGGCCTGGTCGGGCGTCAGGGAACGAATGCTCTTGATGTCCAGCCAGAAATAGCCCCGATGTCCCAGTTGGGCGAAGACGGTTTCCAGGGAAAGACGTTGTTCGTTGACCTGGGCCATTTCTCGGGCAATGAAGAAGCGGTCCTGGTCCACCAGGTACACCACGTCCATCTCCACGCCCGGCGCGCCCAGGTCGAAGGCGTGGCGAAAACTGGCCAGGGTGTTTTCCGGGATGCCTGGTTCCGGGTGCCCGCGGTGCCCCCAAACTTTTCGGCAGTCGGTGTAGAACACGGGGTGGGGGAGCCGGAACGCGACTTGCAACCCAAGGAACCACAGGAAAGGAGAGACCGCCAGCAAGCCCGCGAAGATGCGAAGCCGGCGGGACAGCGTCCTTTTCAATGGGTCTGCGGCGGTGGCCAATTCCAGGGTGAACAACGCAAAAGCCGCCACGGCCCAGGCTCCCACGAAACCGACGAAAAGCTGGTCTTCCAGGCGTTTCAAATAGTGCTCCAGAGGTAGATGGGCCCGGCTGGGCATGAGCAGGCGCGTCAGGGCTTCGGGGCCTTGGAAATAAAGCCACCGCACCGTGCCGCGGGCCAGGTGGTGCAGGCCGGGAAACATCACAGGCACCAACCCCAGAAACCTTGCCAGAGCATGGAGGCCACGGACGGCTCGGCTTCGGTACGCCCTTTGGGGTTGGCTCCAGACTCCCATCCACACGGGGAGCAGGGTCAGGGTTGCGGTCAGCCACCATCGGGCGTAAGCAGAGGGCATGGCTCGTTCCTTCGTTCGTCTCGGCAGTCCTTCGGCAAAGATGCGCTGGTGTTCACCGTCATTCTTATAGCACAATTCGTGCCCAACGGCCCTTGCTACTTTTCGGTCCACCTTATAAGATGGTCACCGGTAGCGTTTGTGGGCTCGTTCGCCTTGATAGCGAAAAGCCAGGACAACCCAACAACCGTACCGAGACATCCCAACCCCAATAAGGAGAAGGGCCATGACCCAACAAGACTTCCGCTTGCAGATGCTCCGCCGTCTGACCGAGGCCCCCGGGGTTCCAGGTTACGAGGGGCCGGTGCGCCGTCTCGTTCGTGAGTATTTCGAGGAATTGGGCGAGGTTTTCCAGGATGCCATGGGCAATCTCTTCTGCCGAAAAATGGGCACGTCGGACCGTCCCCGCATCTTGCTGGCCGGACACATGGATGAAATCGGTTTCATGGTCAAATACATCACCGACCAGGGCATGATTCGTTTCGTACCCCTGGGCGGCTGGTTCGACCAGACCTTGTTGGGTCATCGGGTGGTCATCAAGACCCACAAGGGGGATGTATTGGGCGTGATTGGGGCCAAGCCGCCGCACCTCATCCCCGCGGAAGAGCGCAACAAGGTGGTGAAAAAGAAGGACATGTTCATCGACGTGGGTGCGACTTCCAAGGAAGAGGCGGAATCGATGGGCATCCGGGTGGGCGACCCCATCATTCCGCACGCTTCCTTTGAAATCATGGCCAACCCCAAGGTGTACGTGTCCAAAGCCTTCGACGACCGGGTGGGCGTGGCCGTGGCCATTGAAACCCTGCGGGCTTTGCAAGGTGTGGAACACCCCAACACGGTGTACGGGGTGGCCACGGTGCAGGAAGAGGTGGGCCTGCGGGGCGCGGCTACCGCACCCTGGAGCGTAGAACCGGATGTGGCCATCATTCTGGAAGTGGACATCGCGGGCGACACCCCCGGCATCAAACCGGAAGAGGCGCCGGTGAAGTTCGGGAAAGGGCCTTCGCTGTTGGTGTACGACCGGGTCATGATTCCCAACCTGAAATTGCGCGACCTGGTCATCCAGGTGGCCGAAGAAGAGGGCATCCCCCTACAGTTCTCGGCCATCGAGGGCGGCGGCACCGACGGCGGTCGCATCCACCTGTACAAGACGGGTGTGCCCACGGTGGTGATTTCGGTACCGACCCGGTACATCCATTCCCACAGCACGCTGTTGCACCGGGAGGATTTCGACCAGGCCGTGGCCCTGGTGAGCGCGGTGGTCAAACGGCTGGATGCGGACACCGTGGCCGGGTTGACGCGGGATTGAGGCAAAACCTGGGGGAAGGCCCGAACATAGGCCTTCCCCCAGGCAGGTTCGGGGAGTGCCCGGGATGGAGCGGCGGGACCTGGAAACACTGGATTTCTTCAAGATTTTGGAACGGGTGGCGGCCTATGCCCATTTCGACTTGGGCCGGGAAAAGGTGCTGGCCCTGCGCCCCACCACCGACCCTGACCATGCGCGCGGGCGTCTGGCCCGCACCCGAGAGGCCGTGGCCTTTCTACGTGAGCACAGTCCGGATTTGACAGGCGCGGCCGACATTCGGGAGGCGGTGCGTTTGGCCGCGCGCGGGCGAATCCTTTCCCCGGGGGAATTGCTCCAGGTGCGCCGCACCGTGCGGGTGGCCGAAAAGCTGCGTCGGGCCATCATGCGGGAGCGGCGCAAGTTCCCCCGCCTGGCCCGTCTGGTGCGGGACTGGCCCACCCGTTTCGGCCTGGCCGAAGCCATTGACCAGGTGCTGGACGAAGAGGGACGGGTGCTGGACACCGCCTCGCCCGAGCTGGCTGCCATTCGCCGTGGGCTGCGGGAGACCCACCACGTGCTGCGTCAGCGGCTGGAGGCCATGATTCGTTCGCCGGATGTCCGCGCGCTGCTCCAGGAACCCATCATCACCCTGCGCTCCGGCCGTTATGTATTGCCCGTCAAAGCCGAACATCGGAGCCGTTTCCCCGGCATTGTGCACGACCAGTCGGGAACGGGGGCCACGTATTTCATCGAACCCTTTGCCGTGGTGGATTTGAACAACCGATTACGCACGCTGGAGCAGGACGAAGAACGGGAGATTCGTCGCTTGCTCAAACTCCTCTCGCAGCGGGTGGGCCGGGCCGCGGAGGCCCTGGTGAAAGTGGTGGAACGCCTGGCCGACCTGGACATGCTCTTCGCTCGCGCCCGCTACGCGCTGGACATGGACGCGGTGGAACCCCGTATCGAACCCTTTCGGGACCGGCCGGCGCCGCATCCGGGAAGCACCCTTCGCCTGTATCGTGCCCGGCATCCCCTCATCCCGCAGGAACAGGTCGTGCCTGTGGACGTCGTGCTGGAGGACGATGTTTACGTCCTGGTCATCACCGGCCCCAACACGGGCGGGAAAACCGTCACCCTGAAGACCGTAGGCTTGTTGGCTTTGATGGCCCAAACGGGCATGTTTATCCCCGCGGCTGAGGGTTCCGCACTAAGCACGTTTCGGGGGATTTACGCGGACATCGGCGACGAGCAGTCCATCGAGCAATCCCTTTCCACCTTTTCCGCACATATCCGCAACATCATTCGCATTTTGCAGAAGGCCGACCGGCGTTCGCTGGTGTTGCTGGACGAATTGGGCGCCGGTACCGACCCTCATGAAGGCGCGGCCCTGGCCTGGGCCATTCTGGACGCTTTGGTGCAGCGGGGTGTGACCACACTGGTGGCCACCCATTATCCGGAACTCAAACTGTATGCGCATCGCACGCCCGGTGTGCAAAACGCAAGTATGGAATTCGATCCCGAAACCCTCCGGCCTACCTACCGGCTGGTGCTGGGCCTCCCCGGCCGCTCCAACGCCCTCATCATTGCCCGGCGTCTGGGCCTGGACCCCGCTATTTTGCGGGAGGCCCGTAAGCGTTTGACCCCTCAAGAACGGGATGCGGAGGATTTGCTGGCCGCAATTCAGGAACACGAAGCCGCGGCCCGCAAGGCCCGGGAGGAAGCCGAACGTCTACGGGCCAGCCTGGCGGAAAAGGAGGCGGCCCTGGCGAAACATCTGGCCGCCATCGAGGAAGAACGTCGGGCCGTGGTGGAAGCGGCGCGTACCCGGGTGCAAGAAGAAGTGGAGGCCCTGCGTCGTCGGCTCAAGGCGCTGGAGCGACGCTGGTTGTACGAGGGGCGTCCTCGGGAAGATCTGGAAGCCCTGCGTCGCGACCGGGAAAGCCTGGAGGCCGAAGGCCAGCGGGTTGAGGCCGACATGACTTCGGACCAGGCAGCGACCTCGCCGCCAACGTGGGAAGAAGCCCCTCCCCTGGAACCTGGGGCACGGGTGTTCGTCCCGCGCCTGCGCCAGGAGGGCGTGGTGTTGCAGGTGGACGAAGACGAGGTAGAAGTGCAGGTGGGTACCTTGCGCATGCGCCTCAGTCCGGCGGATGTGCAGGTGCTTGCCCCCGCGACATCCTCGCAAAGGGAGGCGAGTCCCCAGGTGGACGTGGCCCTTCCCCAGCGCGCCGCTTCTCCCGGTGGCGAGTGTCACCTCCGCGGCATGACGGTGGAGGATGCGTTGGACACCTTGGAACGCTACCTGGAACAGGCCTATCTGGCCGGGTTGCCCTGGGTGCGCATCGTTCATGGGAAAGGGACCGGGCGCCTGCGACAAGCCGTGCGGGATTTTCTACGCCAGCACCCGGTGGTGGTGCGCTTTCGTCCCGGTGAACCCGCGGAAGGCGGGGAAGGGGTCACCATCGCCTGGCTGGACACCTCCTGACCCCGACCTGCACATTTGTTTTCAAGACGAGAATCAATCCAATTGTGTCTCCCTGGCAATGCGTACCAACCCTGTCAGGATGAGAACAGCTCCGACCAGGCTGACCCACGTGGGTACTTCCCCTAAGAAAATCCACGCCAGCAAAGCGGAACCCACGGGTTCACCCAGGAGATGGGTGGCCACGTTGGTGGTGGGAAGATGCCGGACCGCCCAGTTGAAGGCCGAATGGCCGATGAGTTGAGGCACCAGTCCCAGGAGGAACAGCCATAAATACGTTTCGGGGGAAAATCCCCGCCAAGGCAGGCCCCGCAGGCCCACAAAGGCCCAGGCAAACAGGGCTGCGGTAGCATACACCAGGAACAGGTAAACGGGAAAAGGGGTACGTTCCCGCAGGTGCCTCCCCACCATCAGGTACCCGGCCGCGGCCCAGGCACCCCCCAGGGCCAGAGCGTCGCCCACCAACGAGGCGGGCAACCCCCACACTTTATCCGGGCCGTGGGGCAGGACGGGTTGGGCCGCCATATCACCCCAAGTCATCAGCAGGCCACCCGAAAAGGCCAACATCAGGCCACCCAGAAGGGGCCGGGTGAGGGTCTCTTTTAGCAACACCGCGGAGGCCAAAGCAACCCACAAGGGTGTGGTGGTGACCAACACCACCGAACTGGCCACCGTGGTGAGCTCCAGGGATGTAATCCACAGGAGGAAATGGGCGGCCAACAATAACCCGGCCACCCCGGTCCAGGCCCAGGTGTTGGGCGCAAAGTTGCGCCATGAGGCGTGATGACGCCAAAACCAGGGAAACAGCACCAGGCTGGCCAGCGTCAGCCGATACGCGGCAATCACCGGGGAGGGGGCCTCGACCTGGGCATAGCGGATGAAAAGAGACGCGGTAGATACGGCCACCACACCAACGGCCAGCACCAACCAGGGGGGAACGAAGGAGCGGGTGGACATGGAGGTTTTCCTCCCGAAACGACGTTGGATTTTGAGTATAATGGAAAAACCCTACAAACCTGGGGAGACTTGAAGATGACCGAGCGTATGTTGACACCGGAATTGGAAAACCAAATCGCCCAATTGGTCCGCCGTTTGGTCGCCGAATACATGGCCCATACGCCTCCGCGCGTAGAAGGTTTGCCCGTAGCCGGCCTCTCGCAGGAAGCCTTTTTGCAATTTCTCAACACCCGCTTCGAGGCCGTCTTGCGGGAGATGGACAAGCGTTTTGAGGTGATGAACCAGCGTTTTGAAGTGATGGACCAGCGCTTTGAAGCCCTCATGCGGGAGATGGACAAGCGCTTCGAGGCCGTAGACCAGCGTCTCGAAGCCCTCATGCGGGAGATGGACAAGCGCTTCGAGGCCGTAGACCAGCGTCTCGAAGCCCTCATGCGGGAGATGGACAAGCGCTTTGAGGCCGTAGACCAGCGTCTCGAGACC
>JALWJZ010000052.1 GCA_026996855.1 Anaerolineales bacterium | reverse complement strand
GGGTCCAGGTAGTCGCCGGTGAGCAGGTTCGCGGCCGCTTCCACGAAGTGCATGGGCAGGAACACGATGCCCGGGTTCACCTTTTCCGTCACATGGGCCCGGCATACCACCGAGCCGTGCCGGGAGGTCACCCGGACGGGGCTGCCATCCCGGATGCCCAGATGCTCGGCATCCACGGGATGCACCTCCAGCACGGGCATGGGGAAGAGCGCGTCCAGGTCCGAGTGGCGGGTCAGAGTGCCGCCGTGCCAGTGCTCCAGCAGCCGGCCCGTGGTCATCAGGAAGGGATATTCCTTGTCCGGCACCTCGGGCATCTCGGGGAAGTCCAGGGGGAAGAAGCGGCCCTTGCCCGCGGGGAAGCCGTCCTTGTAGAGGTACGGGGTGCCGGGATGGTCCTCGCTGGGGCAGGGGTACTGGAGGCCCTGCTTTTCGATGCGCTCGTAGGTGATGCCCCGATACGCGGGCACGGCTTGGGCCACCTCCCGCCAGATTTCCGAGGGATGGGTGTAGTCCCAGCCCGCCGACCGCTCCCGGCCCAGGCGCTGCTCGATGCGTTTGGCCAGGTCGCACAGGATTTCCCAATCGGGCCGGGCCTTCCCCCGAGGCTCGATGGCCTTGCGCACCCGCTGCACCCGGCGGTCCGTGTTGGTGAAGGTGCCGTCCTTTTCCGCCCAGGAGGCCGCGGGCAGGAACACGTCCGCGTAGGCCGCGGTCTCGTTGAGGAAGAGGTCCTGCACCACCAGGAAGTCCAGGTTCTGCAAACGGCGCTCGGCCTCGGCCAGGTTGGGTTCGGACATCAGCGGGTTCTCGCCCATGACGAAGAGGGCCCGCACACCCTCGGGGCCGATGTGCTTGATGATTTCCGTGACCGTAAGACCGTTCTTGAGGGGCAGGGAGCCCGGTTCCAGGTTCCACACCTTTTCCCAGTGGGCCGCGGCCTCGGGGTCGGTCACCTTCATGTAGCCGGGGAACACCGAGGAGAGCACGCCCATATCCGACGCGCCCTGTACGTTGTTCTGGCCCCGCAGGGGGTTGAGGCCGGTACCCGGCTTGCCCACGTGACCGGTGAGCAGGGCCAGGTGTACCAGCGAAAGCACGCTCGCGGTGCCGAAGGCGAACTGGGTCATGCCCATGCCCCAGAAGAGCATGGCCCGCTCCGCCTGGGCATAGAGCCGCGCAGCCTCGACGATGCGCTCCCTGGGCACGCCGGTGACCTGTTCGGCGAATTCGGGGGTGAACTTCTCCATGGCCCGCGCGAACTCCTCGAAGCCCACGGTGTGCTCCCGGATGAAGGCTTCGTTGTACCAGCCTTCCTTGATGATGACGTGGGCCATGGCCGAGAACAGGGCCACGTTGGTGCCGGGCCGCAGGGGGAGCCACAGGTGGGCGAAGTCCACCAGCTCGATGCGCCGCGGGTCCGCTACGATGAGTTTCACGCCCCTTTCCTGCACCGCGCGTTTGATGTGCAGCGCGATGATGGGGTGGTTCTCCGTGGTGTTGGACCCCGCGACCAGGGCCACTTCGGTTTCCAGCACCTCTTTGGCCGTGTTGCTCATGGCCGCGGAACCGATGGAGGCCTGGAGCGCGGCCACGGTTGCGGAGTGACACAGCCGCGCGCAGTGGTCCACGCTATGGGTGCCGAAGAGGGCCCGGAAGAGTTTCTGGAGCAGGTAGTTGTCCTCGTTGGTGGCCTTGGCGCTGCCGTAGGCCGCGAGGGCGTCGGGGCCGCTTTCCCGGTAGATTTCCACCAGGCGGTCGGCCACGTAATCCAGGGCCTCGTCCCAGGAGACCTCCACCCAGTCGTCCATGCCCCGGGCCGGGGTGCGCTGGCCGGCCTTTTGGGGCGTCTTGCGCATCAGGGGCACGGTGATGCGGTGGGGATGGTAGACGAAATCCAGGCCGAAGCGCCCCTTGACGCACAGCCAGCCGTTGTTGACCACGCTATCCCAGGGCGCTTCCACCCGGTAGATGTAGTCGTCCTTGATGTACAGGTCCATGTTGCACCCTACGCCGCAGTAGGGGCAGATGGTGCGTACAATGCGGTCGGGCTGGAGCATCTTGGGACCTCCTATTGCATAGATGGTGCACGATCGTCTTTTTGTGAAATTCCCGGCACGGCGTTTTCGCCCGCCCGGGAGTACACCCATTTCACCTCCCGGCGCATTTGCCGGGCAAACGCGGTGTCCAGATTTTCCCACTCCTCCGGCGTGTACACCAGCACGTCTGCGGGCACGGGCAGGCGTTCGTAAGGGTACTTCACCGCCCGTTGGGAAAAGGGCGCGTCGGCCTCCGCCACCAGGATGACCACGTCCAAATCGCTACCCACACCCCAATCCCCCCGGGCGTAGGAACCGAAGAAACCCACCCGAAGCACCTCGGGGTGGCTCCGGGCGATTTCCCGGGCCCATTCCTGCAGCGCGGCTTCGACTTCTTCCAGCCCCGGCCAGCGCAGCAGACCGGAAGACAGGGGACGCACGGGCATCTACTTTTCCTCTCGGGGAAGATGGGCCTGCACGAAGGCCATAATTTCCTCGGCAAAGGTTACCGCTTGATGACTCTGCAACGGGCCGTAGTGCTCGAAGGGCGCGCCTTCCGCGTGGCCATTGGGGTAGCGGGGAGGAATATAGTAACCATCCAGCACGCGCGCCTTTTCAATGAGTTCCGGCGGCACCGAAATGCTCTCGGGAAGGGCCTGGAGCAGTTTGGCGATGACATGCCCCCATACATCCTGGTCCAGGGCCAGATGCAACGCTTTGACGGCCTTCTCCGCGGCTTGCTGGGCCGCGAAACAGGCCCATTCATGGTGCCCGGCCTGCATGGAAAGCCGAGCCTGTTCCAGGTCCCGTTGGGCCTGCCGGAACCAATCCTCATGGCGATGGGGCATGTCCTTTCTCCCAAAACCCCGGCCCGGGGTGTCGAACATGGGCCCGGAACCTTTCACTACAAAGGATACTGGAAGCCCTGGACATTGGTCAAGCAATCTGCTGATTTCGCGCCCGGCCTTCTACCTCAGGACCGGCTGAGCAAATCCAACACGTCGATTTTGGCCAAAAGGCCCACGGCTTTGCCTGCTTCGGTCACCAGGAGGACGGGATGTTGCAACAGCAAGGGCAGGGCCTCGTCCAGGGTGTTCTTGGCGTCCAGGGCAGGCGGCGGGGGTTGCATCACGTCCCGGAGGGGTTGCTCGGGGGTGCAACCCTCTTCCACCAGGCACCGGAGCAGGTCCGTCTCGTATACGATGCCCACCGGTTGCCCCGATGCATCCAATACAGGCACCTGGGAGACGTCGTACCGCCGCATTTTGGCCACCACGTCCCGAATGGTGTCTTCAGGCCGGGCGTAGATGAGTTCCTTCAAGGGCTTATCGCGCAGGGCTTCCCCCAGGGTAAGGAGCCGGGTTTCCGGCTCCAGGAAGCCGTGTTCCCGCATCCAGGCATCATTGAAGATTTTGGAAAGGTAGCGGGATCCGGTGTCGGGGAACAACACCACCACCAGCCGGTCGGGAGGCAGGCTCCGGGCATAGCGCACCGCCGCGGCCAGCGCGGCGCCCGAAGAGCCGCCCACGAAGATGCCTTCCTCCCGCACCAGGCGGCGGGCCATCAAGAAGGCTTCCCGGTCGCTCACCCGGATGACCTGGTCCACCAGGGACAGGTCCAGGGTCGAAGGGATGAAGTCCTCGCCGATGCCTTCCACCAGGTACGGCCGGGCCACTGCATCCGGGGGAACGTTTCCCTCGTTTTCCCAGGCTTCCTTGAGGATGGAACCTTCCGTATCCACCCCCACGATGCGGATTTGGGGGTTCTTTTCCTTGAGAAAGCGGCCCACCCCGGTGATGGTGCCGCCCGTGCCCATGCCGATGACCACGTCCGTGACCCGGCCCCGGGTTTGCTCCCAGATTTCCGGGCCCGTGGTCAGGTAATGCGCCTCGGGGTTGGCCGGATTGTGGTACTGGTTGGCCAGGATGGCGTTGGGGGTTTCCTCCACGATGCGCCTGGCCACGTTGTAGTAGGAGCGGGGGTCTTCGGGCGGCACCGCGGTGGGGGTGATGACCACGCGCGCGCCGTAAGCCCGCAGGAGGTGGATTTTCTCCTGGCTCATCTTGTCGGGCATGACGAAGACCGTCTTGTACCCTTTGATCGCGGCCACCATGGCCAGGCCCACGCCCGTGTTGCCCGAGGTGGCCTCCACGATGGTGCCGCCGGGCTTGAGCAGGCCGGCCCGTTCCGCGGCCTGGATGATGCGCAACGCGATGCGGTCCTTCACCGAGCCGCCGGGGTTGAAGGATTCCAGTTTGGCGTACACCGGGCAGGGCAGGTCCTGGACGATGCGGTGCAGCCGTACCAGGGGTGTCCAGCCCACCGCGTCTAAGATGGAATCGTATACCCGCAAACCTTCGGACGGCGTCAAACCCTTCATGGGGTCACCTCCTGGTGCTGGGACCGAGGGCCGGGGTGCAGCCTGTGGCCCCCGGTGGGATGTTGTGCGGCCATTCTTTCGGTCATTCAAATCCAGGGTGTGGGCTTCGTTGTATGGGTTGCAGCGAAAACCCTTTTGGATTTCGAGCTCTTAGGATTTATAGGGTTGTATACAACGGTTGGGGGAAAGGTGGCGGGGAGCCACGCGCGAAGGTGGGGCGCACACTTAGCGTGCGCCCCGACAGCGGGCACAACAGAACTGGAAGGCCGGGCAAAAGACCATGGCGGTGTGCTTGGACCTCAAAGGGATGTTGCCCCTATTATAACCAAAACCGCGGCGAAAAGGCGCGTCGTTCCCGCCTTCCCAAAGCGGCGTCGAGCCGCCGCACTCCCAAAGCAAGGGCGCACGCCCTTGCACCCCTACCCCCCATCCGCTGATTCGCAAATCCGCAAACCCGCTCATTCGCCCATTCGCTTATTCACTTCTCATTACTCCCTCCTTTCTGGTATACTCGGGTTTACAAGAAAAACCTTATACAAATCCCTCAAAAGGAGGTGACCCATGGGTACGGCAACCCTGGACCCCACGCTGGAACCCATCCTGGTCAAGGGTTACGTGCATCCCGAGGTGCTGGTCACCACCGAGTGGGTGGCCCAACACCTCGATGACCCCAACGTGCGTCTCGTCGAATCCAACGAGGACCCGCTGGTGTACCCCAGCGGGCACATTCCCGGCGCGGTGGAAGTGGACTGGGTACGAGACCTGAACGACCCCATCATGCGGGATTACATCGACCGGGCCGCGTTCGAACGGTTGATGAGCCGCCTGGGAATCACCCCGGAAACCACCGTCGTGTTCTACGGGGACAAGCACAACTGGTGGGCGGCCTATGCCTTTTGGGTGTTCCAGTTGTTCGGCCACACCAACGCCAGACTCATGGACGGTGGCCGGCAAAAGTGGCTGGAAGAAGGTCGGCCCCTGACCCGGGAGGTTCCCGCACATTCCCCCACCGAATACCGGGCTCCGGAGCGGAACGACGCGCCCCATCGGGCCTTCCGGGACGATGTACTGGCCCACGTTCAGGCCGGGAAGAAGTTGGTGGACGTACGCTCGCCCGAGGAATTTCGCGGGGAACGGTTGCACATGCCCGGATACCCCAATGAGGGCGCGCTGCGGGGTGGGCACATCCCCGGTGCGGTGAACATCCCCTGGTCGCGCGCGGTGAACCCCGACGGCACCTTCAAGACGGCCGAGGAATTGCGCAAGATTTACGTGGAAGAAGCCGGTTTGCGGCCGGAAGAGGACATCATCGTGTACTGCCGCATCGGAGAGCGCAGCAGCCACACCTGGTTCGTGCTCAAATACCTGCTGGGCTTCGAGCAGGTGCGTAACTACGACGGCAGTTGGACGGAATGGGGCAACCTGGTGCGGGTACCCATCGAACGCTGAAATCCCCTCTTTGTCCTATCGGGCAGGTCTTGGTGTGCCGGGCCTGCCCGTTCTTTTTGTCGCGCCGCGCGTGCCCTGCCACGGTTTCGGCCGGCCCCTGGAGGGCATATCTCTTTCGGGTTGTGCCAAGAACTCGCATGTGGAGGTTGGACGATGACCGCATCCGATGCCGAACGGCTCCTTCCGCCCAAATTGAAGGAACTGCTGGACACCCTGGCCTGGCTGACGGACCCCCAGGAGCGCTATGCGTTCCTCATCGAACTGGCCGACGGGTTCCGGCCCGTACCGCCGGAGGTGGCCACGCCGCCGTATCCCAGGGAAAACCTGGTCCCCCATTGCGAATCGCAGGCCTACGTGTGGGCCATCGAAGAACCGGAGCAGCACACCTTTCGTTATTACTTCGCGGTGGAAAACCCGCAGGGTTTGTCGGCAAAGGCCTTTGCCAAAATTCTGGACGACACCTGCTCCGGCGCGCCGGCCTGGCAGGTGACCCACCTCCCCGACGACCTGCCGCAGCGCATCTTCGGCCCTCGTTTGAGTATGGGGCGGACCATGGGCCTGGAGGGGATGCTGGCCATGGTGCGGGAACCGGCCCGACGGCACCTGGCCGCTTGTGCGGTGTGCCAGAAGGCTTTGAAGGAAACTGTTTCCGCATCGTAGGGGCGGTGGTAAAGCATCGCTTTGTGGAGCGAAAAAGAACGGCGGGCTTCAGGCCCGCCGTTGTCGTTGGGAACGGATGGGGCGCATGGCCGTGCGCGAATCCTTGCGTCGCATCCTGTCCTCCCACCACGGCACCGCTTCTTGCGGATGCCGCCGTTTGCGCTCCATCTCTACGTGCAACCACATGACCGTGGGTACCAGCACGTCCATCATGGCCCACCTCCCTCTCTCAAGATGCTCCTGGGTGTTCAGGAAGCCTTTGCGTAACTCGGGGCGTCTTTTTCGGTTGTATAAAAGTCTGCCCTCGACGTCGGATGGCGCGCATGGCTTCCCCCAGCAGGGGGACATTCTACAGAGTGTGCGTTAGAATAACGTAAACGCCATGGCAGGAGAAAGAACGATGGGAGCCATTCAACACATCACGCAAGCGCGGCTTCCGACGTTGTTCGGCGAGTTTCAAATTCACCTGTTCCACGATGAAGAGGAGGACAAGGACCATGTGGCCCTGGTAATAGGCGACGTTCGGGGCGAGGCCGTAATGGTACGGATTCACTCCGAATGTTTCACAGGGGACGTCTTGGGCTCGTTGCGGTGTGATTGCCGCGAACAACTGCTGACCAGCCTGGAACGCATCGCCCAAGAGGGGCGGGGCGTTTTGGTTTACTTGCGTCAGGAGGGTCGGGGCATCGGCCTGGCCGACAAGTTGCGGGCCTACAACTTGCAGGACCAGGGCTACGATACGGTGGAGGCCAATTTGCTCCTGGGCCATCAGGCCGACGAACGCCACTACGACGCGGCCGCGGCCATTTTGAAGTTCTTCGGCGTGCGCTCGGTGCGCTTGCTGACCAACAACCCGGACAAGATTCAGGCCCTGGAGGCCCTGGGCGTGCCCGTGGTGGAACGGGTGCCCCTGACGCCCACCGTGCACCCGGAAAACGCCCGCTACTTGCGCACCAAGGCGATGCGGTTGCATCACCTGTTGGATCTGTCCGACTTGAACGGTTCGGAAATGGCCTGACCTATTCATGAACGTGGCCCCTCGGTCTGTACGGCTTCCGGAACCGCTGGGCTCCTGGTGGCAGAACCGGCGTCCCCAGGGGCGCCCCTGGGTGACGTTGAGTTACGCCCAGAGCCTGGACGGCTGCCTGACCCGACGCCGCGGCGCGCCCACGCCCTTGAGCGGGCCGGCCAGCCTCCGCCTGACCCACCGTTTGCGCGCGGCCCACGACGGCATCCTGGTGGGCATTGGCACGGTGCTGGCCGACGACCCCAGACTCACGACCCGGCTGGTGGCAGGTCCGCAACCCCAGCCCGTGGTGCTGGATTCGCACCTGCGTCTGCCCCCCACCGCCCGGGTGCTGGACCATCCCCGTTCGGTGTGGGTGGCCACCACCAGCCGGGCACCCCAGGCGGCCCGTCGCGCGGTGGAAGCCCGGGGCGCGCAGGTGCTGGTCTTTTCCCCCAACGAGGCCGGCCAGGTGCCCCTGGCTCCGCTCCTGGCCGCGCTGGCGGACCGGGGGCTGCGTACCCTCATGGTGGAAGGCGGCGCGCGGGTGCTGACCGCGTTTTTGCAAGCCGGCCTGGCCGATGCGGTGGTGGTGACCGTGGCGCCGGTGTACCTGAGCGGTCTACCCGCGATCGAGGGGAGGCTTCCCCAGCCCATTCGCCCCAGCGCAGTACACTGGGAACTGTACGGGGAGGACGCGGTACTATGGGCGCTGCTGCCATGATGCGTTCGGTGTGGTTCGTGGCCCCGCGGCAGGTGGAAGTGCGGGCCGCGCCCCTGCCCGAGCCCATGCCCGGCCATCTGCGGGTGCGGGTGCGGTATTCGGCCATCAGCGCCGGGACGGAAATGGTAGCCTATCGCGGCCAGTGGCCCCAGGACGCGCTGCTGGACGAGGTGCTGGAGCCGCTGCGCCGACCGGCCCGGTTCCCCTTCCCCTACGGGTACGCGGTGGTGGGCCGGGTGGACGCGGTGGGCTACGGCGTGGACGAGGCCTGGCTGGGGCGGCGGGTGTTCGTCTTCCATCCCCACCAGAGCCACGTTTTCGTCCGGCCGGAGCAGGCGATTCCCATCCCCAATGAGGTGACCGACGAAGACGCGGTGTTTTACCCCAACATGGAAACGGCCATCACCCTGGTGCACGACGCCGCGCCCCTTTTGGGGGAAGCCGTGGCCGTGTTCGGCCTGGGCGTGGTGGGTTTGCTCACCGCCGGCCTGCTGGCCCGCTTTCCCCTGGCCCGCCTGGTGGCCTTCGACCACTACCCGCTGCGCCGCAAGGCCGCGCAAGAGGCCGGGGTTCCCGAGGCCCTTCCCCCGGAGGCCGCGGAGGCCATGGCCCCTTTCGCAGACGTGAGCATCGAGGTGAGCGGCTCGGGCCGGGCGTTGCAACAGGCCCTCCAGGTGACCCGGTTTCATGGTAAGGTTGTGGTGGGTTCCTGGTACGGCGCCAAGCCCGTGGCGCTGAACCTGGGCGCGCATTTCCACCGCGGCCGCTTGCGCCTGATTTCCAGCCAGGTGAGCACCCTGAATCCGGCCCTCACGGGCCGCTGGGACCGCCGACGTCGTGGGGAGACGGCCTGGGCCATGCTCCGGGCCCTGCGCCCGGCCCGGTGGATTTCCCATCGCTTCCCCGTGGAAGAGGCGCCCCAGGCGTACGCTCTGCTGGACGAGCACCCCGACCGGTGCCTGCAACTCGTCTTCACCTACTGACCGCCGACTGCCGACCGCCACGAGAGGGAGGCTTCCATGTCCGGTTTGAAAGGTTGGGTATTGGTTCTGGGTGTGTTGCTCATCGTGGCCTGGGGCGTGCATCGGGTGGTGAGCCAGGTGGAGAAGACCACCGAACAACTCGCACCCTTGCAGCGGATGAACGCCTCGTTGAGCACTCAGGTGGCCCGGGCGTTGCACCCCACGCCCACCATCCGCCCCGACCCCGTGACCATCGTGCATCGGGTGCGGCAACTGGCCCGCCTGGAAACGGTGCAGTACACCCTCGAAAAGGTCATCGTGGCCGACGCGGGCACCGGCGAGGGGGTGTGGTCCTTTCTCTTTGGCGACCGGCTCCTCTTCGTGGCCCACGGGCAGGTCATCGCCGGGGTGGACTTGAGCAAAATCGGCCCCGACGACGTCTGGTATGAAGGGGAAACCCTGGTGCTGCGCCTTCCCCCGCCGGAAATCTTCGTGGTGGCCCTGGACAACGAAAAGTCCTATGTGTACGACCGGGAAACCGGCCTGCTGACCAGGGGCCAGGTGCACCTGGAAACCGAAGCCCGCAAGGCCGCGGAAAAGGCCCTGCTGGAGGCCGCGCTGGAGGACGGCATCCTGGAAAAGGCCCGGGTCCACGCGGAGGCCTTCTTGCTCCGGTTTCTACATACCCTGGGCATGACCCAGGTGCGCATCGTGTTTGCGACGCCCACACCCGTGTCGGGCCCCGCAACCCCTTCGCCTTGAGCGGAGGCTCGGGCGGGAAGGGGGCGTCCCTTGGGAAAGCCGAGACTGGCCCCCGCGCCCTGGAGACGAAGCCGATGAACGTCTTGCGCCTTTTGGTACGTCGCTGGAACCGACACCGTCCCTGGTGGTGGCTCCTTGTGGCCCGCAAAACGGGCTGGGCGGCCTGGGGATGGGAGGTGGCCCCCCACAACGAAGTGCGTTTGCCGGCCGTGGTGGGCCTGGAGGTCGTGGTGCGGGGGCGGGGCCACCGCATCCTGGCCGAGGAAGGTGTGACCCTGCAAAACGTGGTGCTGGACATCCGGGGCGAAGGGCATCGGGTGACCTTGGGCCGGGGAAGTTTCCTGCGGGATGTGTACGTGCGCATCCGGGGTCGCAACAACCTTCTGGCCCTGGGCCCTGGCGTGCGCTTTTCCCAAGGTGGCGAAATCTGGCTGGAAGACGAAGGGAGCCGCATTCAAAAGGCGTACGCATCCCGCCGGATAGCGCGGTGGCCGCGGGCGCGGTGGTGACCAAAGCCTTCGACGAACCCGGCATCGTCCTGGCCGGGCATCCGGCGCGCGTGCTGCGCCGAGGCATACGGTGGCTCCCGGAGCGCATCCCGGTCCCCGAAGGTTGAGGGAAGCCCGACCCGGTCTTGCTCGCCTTTCCATCGGCAAAAATCATCCCGACCGCAGGAGGAGAAGTATGGTCCATGCTTCGACCACCGCCAAAAAAGTATTCCCCCGCTGGGGATGGATCGGCCTGCTGCTCATCGCGGTGGCCTGGCCGTACAACTGGTTCGGTCCGGAAATGCGCACCAACCTGGCCTTTTTCCCCTTGTGGTTGGGGTACATCCTGACCATGGACGCGCTGGGTTATCGGCAGAAAGGCCACTCCCTGCTCAGCCGCTCGCCGCGACGGTTCGTGTTCCTGTTCCTGCTCTCCGCGCCGGTGTGGTGGGTTTTCGAGGTGTTCAACCTGCGTTTGCAAAACTGGGTGTACCTGGGCCGGGAACGGGTGACCGATTTGCAATACGCGGTTTTGGGAACCCTGGATTTCAGCACCGTCATCCCCGCGGTGTTCACCACCGCGGAGTGGATGGCCGGGCACCGCTGGATTCAGCGTTTCCGCCCGGGGCCGCGGCTGGCCCCCGGCAGGGCGACCCCCTGGCTGTTCCTGGTCCTGGGGTTGTTGGGCATCTACGCGTTGTACGCTTTCCCCATCTTCGGCTTTCCCCTGGTGTGGGTCGCTCCCTACTTCCTGGTGGAAGCCCTGAACCTGTGGTTGGGCAATCGCACTTTGCTGGATTGGACTTCCAAGAGGGATTGGCGCCCTCTGGCGGCCCTGGCCTTCGGCACGGTCTTCACCGGCTTTTTCTGGGAGATGTGGAATTACTTCGCCTTCCCCAAGTGGGACTATCACATCCCCTTCGTGGAGTTCTGGCACGTATTTGAAATGCCCTTGCTGGGGTACCTGGGCTACATTCCCTTCAGTTTCGAGTTGTTCGCCATTTACCACTTCGTGGTGGGACTTTTGGAAATGCCCCGGGACCGGTACGTGGTGGAGGGCCTGGAAGCCGCGCTGCGGCTGGGGGAAGGGGATACCCGATAATGCTTCTTGAAGCCCTGCCTTTCCGAAAAAACCAACGCTTCCTTGAGTGATGGGACGAAGCAAAATAAATTGAGGGGCGGTAAAGGCGCCCCTCAATTTATTTAATGATTGCGTTGCCCTTTGCGCCGTACTTCCTTCCAATATCTCCCTTTGCAGAAGGGTTGGTGTAACTATTGCGTGGGCAACAAAGCCGCAAACAGGGGCGCCGGGACCAACGCGATACGGCTACCGTTCTCCGTGATCAATCTCAATTCGTTTTTGGTGACCAGGATGCCGCCCTTGGTTTTGCGGCGGAAGACGCGCCAATCAGCAGCGCGAAGGGAAGTTT
This sequence comes from Anaerolineales bacterium, assembly GCA_026996855.1. Classification (GTDB taxonomy): domain Bacteria; phylum Chloroflexota; class Anaerolineae; order Anaerolineales; family DRMV01; genus S139-71. The sequence continues at coordinate 37,231 of JALWJZ010000052.1, read as the reverse complement.
GATATTTGACCTCGACGTACCCCATGATTTGGTCTCCCTGACCCACGACAAAATCGATTTCTCCTCGGTTTTGCCAATACCAAACTTGTTTCCATGCGCGAGCCAGGAGGTTGCCAATGACCGATTCGACTACTTTGCTTCGCTCTTGCGTTGGGGTCAGGACGTGTTGTTCAAAGGTGGGGTACGGGTCGAGCCAACCCTTCACCCAGGCCTGAAAAGCGGCCCACAAAAAGGGGTCGGTGAAGTAAATTTTGCGTCGTTTGCGGGGAGCCGGTTTTGGATGGTGCAAATGTTGGGTGGCGGGAATGACCCGTAGCAAATACAGGGCCGCGAGGTCTTCCACGTATTTTTGAGCAGAATGGTGGGACCCCATGCCGGCTCTCTTGGCCAAAGTTTGCCAATGTACGGGGGTTCCGACGGTTTCGATGAGGGCCGACAGCAAATAGCGCAGCATCCCTTCGTTCAACCCCGCGCGCAATGCTTCGCCGACAAAGGCCGTTTGATGGGTCGCATAGACGTCGGGCGGGACGTGCTTTTGCTCGACATAGGCATTGATGCTCAAGGGGAATCCGCCGGTACGCAGATAGACTTCCCAATCTGCACGAATTTGGGGGTTGCGCATGAGCATTTCCTGGGCCGCTTGATAAACGAGGTCAGGGGTCAGCGTCGGAAGGGCGGGGAGCGCTGAGATTCGGTTTTTCTGAAGCAGGAAGTCTCGGAAGGAAAGGGGGAGCAATTCCAGGTCGTTTTCGTGCGCGCCAACGCCTCGACGTCCCGGAAGGCGTTCTCGGCCACGCCGCAAATCCAGCGCCGAAGAACCGCTTACCAAAACAAAGGTGTTTTCCAGCCAGCCCAAGTCATAAAGGGTTTTGAGGGCGGTGGCCCAATCGGCCATAAAAGTGGCTTCGTCCAGGAAGACCCATCGCCGTTCTGTGGGATGGGCGCCGGGGAGTTCCCGGAAGATGCGGAATGCCTCCTGAATCTGGGAAATGGACCGGATGTTGGCGATGTCCAGAGCCAGATAGAAGATGTTGCGTTCCGGTCGTCCTTCTTCCAATAGCGATTGAATAAGCAACTTGATGAGCGTGGTCTTGCCGATTTGGCGCGGCCCTCTCAAAATGTAAACCCGGTCTTCATGCAGGCGAATTTTGGCCCGTAAAGGCCATTCAATGCGCAACGAGGCTTCACGCAATTTTTTGAGATGTATATCGTCCTGAATTCTATCCCGGTCTCCCCACCAGGGATTTTGGTTGAAAAGGAGGATATCGAGGTCGGCCATTGGACCTGCTCCATGCCGGAAGATGCTTGTTTGGCTCGTTTTTGGTATGACAATGCCGTAAATTCGCAAAATTGTGGCAGTACAGTGCCACAAAAGTGAGAAATTGTGGCATTCAAATGCCACAATTCGAAGATTCTACGGGGATTATAGCATAAGGAGGCTCGTTGGGGGTTTCAATTTTTAGGGTTGTCGAATACGTGGGCAGGCATATGGAAGTGCTTCTCAGTGCCCGGTTTTCTCCGCCCCCGGCCCTGGCGGCTGGGGGCGGGCGTAGCCCTGCTGGTCCAGCCAGGCCAGGATGCGCTCCAGCACCTGCCGGGGGGTCAGGTCGTCGGTGCGGATGTAGAGGTCCGCGTGGGCGCGGGCGTGGGCCAGCCGGCGCTGCTGGGCCTCGTAATGGGCGCGGGTCCAGTGCAGGTTGCGTCGGCGGGTGCTGGTCTCGAAGGACGCATCCAGGAAGACCAGCACGTCGGGGCTCACCCGACGCTGCCACATATCGGGCACATGGGAGTGCTCCTGCGCGATGTGGTGCACCCGGTAACCCAGGTCGCGCAGGGCCCGGGCCAGGGTGCTCTTGCCCGCTCCGCACGGCCCCACCAGGCCGATGCGAGGGGGCGGCTTGTTCTTCGGGCCGGTGGCGGCAACCTTTCCTTTCATGGGAGGGGCACTTGCGCGTGGAGTCGGCGCACCGGTGGCCGGTTGCCGGCCTCGTGCCGGGTGAGGTGGAGCAGGGCCAGGGTCATGTCGTCCCCGGGGCGTCCCTCGTCCAGGGCCACGGCCTGCTCCAACAGCGCGTCGGTGATGGCCTGGGTCCGGTGCGGGTGTTGGGCCACCGCGCGGCGAAAGGCGGCGGGCAGGTCCCAGGTGCGGCCCGCGCGTGCCCCGGCCCGGGTGATGCCGTCGGTGAAGGCCAGCACGTACAGGTCCTCTTCCAGGGGATACTCCTGCACCACCGGGCGGGTGTAGCGTCGCAAGCCCACGGGTTCGGCCGGCGCGTCCAGGGTCTCCAGGGTTTCCCCCCGGAGTACCAAAACGGGCAGCGGCGTGTTGCGTACCACCACCACGCTTTGGGCGGCCATGTCCACGGAAAGGATGGTCAGGCTGGCCTGTACTTTTCCCTGGCGTTCGGTGTACAGGTTGTCCGAGGCGGCCCGGGCGGCCGCGCCGTCCCGCACCCCTTCCCCCAGCAAGGCGATGACCTGCCGCACCACCCGGTTGGCCACCCGTTTGGCCGCAGGGCCGGAGCGCTGACCGTCGGCCACCACCACGGAGAGGCCGCCGTCGGGGCGTTCGATGATTTCCACCGTGTCGCCGCTCAGGCCAACGCCGAATTTGGCCGTTTTGGCTACGGCCAGGTGCACTTCCCAACGGGACGGATAAGGCGGGACACTCATCATAGCGTTTCTTCCGAGTAGGGGGGTTTGTAGGCGGTCACTACCCATCCCCAGGCGTGACGGGGCAGCGGATAGCGCTTGACCAGCACCCGAGCACCCAGGTCCGCCAGGGGCTGGAAGCGTTCTTCCAGCAGGGCTTTTTGATGGTTGGGGTTGCCATTTCCCCAAAGGCGTTCCCACACCCAAAGCAGCCCCGACGCGGCGGTGAGGAGCGTATCGAACCGGCCGCCCGGTGCCAGCACCCGCCACACTTCCCTTTGGGTTTGGAGGTCGAAGATGTAGTCCGAGGGAAAGGTGGCCACCACCCGGGGGAAGGTGTCCGTGGGGAAGGGGAGGGCCTGGGCCTTGGCGCGGGCCAGACGAGACGCATATCCCCGCCGTTTGAGGCGACGCCGCGCGCGTCGGAGCATGGCCTGGCTGAAATCAATGCCGTAGGGGGTGAAACCCTGCTCGGCCAGGTACACCTGCAGGTGACCGGGCCCTACGCCCAGTTCCAGCACCATGGCGCCTTCCTGGGCTTCGGGCCATAGGGCCATGGAACGTACCCAGTCCTGCCATCGCCCCCCGGAGACCAACCAGGAAATGGGGTCGTAGGCCCAATCGCCGTGCTGGTAAATCCAGTCGAAAGTACGCTGGACGAGGGGCATGAGCCAGCGAGGCAGGTTGCGGAAGCCCCTCATGGTGCTGCCTCCGATAAACGGACGGGAAGACGCGCCGGCCAGGTACGAAACCGGAACCGGGTTCCGGCCTCGGTGCGGATTTCGCCGTCCGCGTGCATGGGGGAAGGCGGGTCGCAGGTCACTTCCAGCCGGGTGGCGTGCACCTCGTGGGCCAGGGGGTAGGCCAGGTGCCGTCCTTCGGGGTGCATGGCCTTCCATAGCAGGCGTAGCACTTCCACGGGGGAGGGCACGTAGCCATACAAAAAAGTGAGCCGACCGTCAAAGCCGTTGGCGTGGGGGGTGGGGTAAAAGACCCCGCCGGTGCGGGGCCAGTTGCCCACGGAAATCAACGTGACCGGGCCTTCATAGGCTCCATCGTCCCAGGTCATGCGCACGCGCCAGTGCTGCGGCCGGGCCAGAACCCAAAAGGCAGCCAACACGTACCGCAAGATGCCATGCACCCGGCGGATGCGTTTCTCCGTCAGGGTCACCCGGGGCTCCATGCCCAGGGCCGCGTTGTTCACGAAGGCCCACTGGTTGACCTGGAGCACGTCCATAGGCCGGTCGATGCCCCCTTTCAACACCCGGACGGCTTGGTCCAGGCTTCGGGGCAGGCCCAGGTTGGCGGCCAGGTCGTTGGCCGAACCCAGGGGCAGGATGCCCAGAGTAGGCCAGGCTTCCGCCTGGAAGCCCAGGGCCTGAGCGATGCCGTTGACCACTTCGCCCACGGTGCCGTCGCCACCCGCGGCCACGACCAAGCGCGCGCCCTGGCGCACGGCTTCCCGGGCCAGGGCGATGGGTTCGCCCCGGCTTTGGGAAGTCATCCACCGATAGGGGATGCCCGCTCGTTCCAGCGCGGTCCTGAGTTGTCTTTCCCGCCTGGCCGCCCGGCCTCGGTTGGAGGAAGGATTGAACACGATCCAGGCTTCCATCACATCCATTTCACCACAATGTCGCCAATGACGTTGGCGGCCTGGTCGCCCCGGTCCGCCGCGTTGGAAAGATGTCGGTAGATTTCCCGGCGCTTCAGGATTTCCATGACGTCTTCCAGGCTTTTGGGGTCTTTGAACAGATGGGAAAGGGCCTGGCGGTATTCTCGTTCCACCCGGTTTTCCAGGGCTTTCGCCCGCACCGCGTGCTCATTGGCTACTCCGGGGTAGTTGTCCAGCCGCTGCACACCCCGCAGGATTTCCTTGGCCGCGTCGGCCAGCAGGTCCACCATGCGACACATGTGCTCGTCGGGTTCCAGGTCAAAGATTTCCATTTCGTCGATGGTGGTGTAGGCGTAGTCCAGCATGTCGTCCACAGTGAGGGAAAGGGCAAAGATGTCTTCCCGGTCGAAAGGGGTGACGAAGGAGCGATTGAGTTCTTCAATGAGGATGCGCCGCACTTCGTCGGCCTCCTCTTCAATGTGTTTCAACTCGCGAGCCAGGGCTTCCTGGGGATTGCGCATATACTCCTGGAGGATTTGAAACCCCTGGAGGGTATGTTGAGCCTGCTGAATGAGCAGTTCCAGGAAACGATTGGGCTTCCGCCGGCGCCAGAAGAAAGGCATGAGAGAACTCCGGGGCGGTGCGGTTTTTGGAACGGGGAGCCAACCTTAGCCCGCTATGGTTCTTCATTATACCAACCGCAGGTCGGGATGTTGGTTCGCAAGCGGCTCGTCAGGGCCACGGAAGGTTCGGAGTATCTGTCGGAAAAAGGCCAAAATTCTCTCTACGTTCTCCGGGCCTCCGGGTGAAGGGTGCATGCAAATGCTGCCGAAATCCAGCCCCATCCATGGATGGTACAGTTTGGGCAGTCTAAAGAGAAAGATCATGTTGCAAGGGGCTTCGCTGCTTGCAACATGATCTCTTCTTTATTCCTGCGGCCCCGGGCGAAAAAACGGTAGTCAACAGCCAGGGGGCCGAGTATAATAGGGAGTGCCGTGGCGGCCGTAGCTCAAGTGGTAGAGCACCTGACTGTGGATCAGGTGGTTACGGGTTCGAGTCCCGTCGGTCGCCCCAGGCGTGCCCCCGTAGCTCAAGCGGATAGAGCACCGGCCTCCGGAGCCGGAGATCCGCGTTCGAGTCGCGGCGGGGGCATGGGGAGATCAACGTCCTTCTGACCAACACGTAGGCCGGAGACCTCCGTTCCCCTTACTCCTTGGAACGGAGGTCTTTGTCTTATGCGACTGTCCAAAGCCATTGAGGGCTTTCTGCTGGAGATTACGGCAGCGGGCTACAACCCCAACACGATAAGCAACTACCGCTTCTACCTTCACCTGCTAACCGAACAAGTTGGCGATATCCCCATAGAAGACATCACTTCAGAGCATCTGCTTGCCTTCATAGCATGGCTCCAAACCGAATACACGTCCCGCAGAAAACGCCCCCTGGCTCCCGCAAGTATTGACAACGCCTGGAAAGGAATCCGTTCCTTCTTCCGCTGGGCGCATAATACCCTGGGTATTCCCCGTCCAGACCTTCTTTTGCCTCGGCCACGATACGAAGCCCCCGTGATTCAACCCTTTACCGAACACGAGATTCGCGCCCTGCTCAAGGCCACCGAATATACCCGCGAGGCCAGGGGCAAACGACGCAAAGGATACGTCCAACGTCGTCCCACAGCCCTTCGGGACAAGGCCATTCTGCTTTTGTTGTTGGACACAGGTATCCGCTCCGGAGAATTCTGCCGCTTACGTGTGCAAGATGTTGACTTGGAGACGGGATCGGTCTTTATCCGCGCCTTTCGCTCAGGACGCAAGACGAAATCGCGTTTCGTGTACCTGGGTCGAAAAGCCCGACGCGCCCTTTGGCGATATCTGGCTTCACGCGGAAATCCTTTGCCCGAAGACCCTTTGTTCCTGACCAATGAAATGCGTCCGTTCAGTCAGGCCGTCCTTCGGCATCTGTTACGGCGCCTGGGGGAACGCGCTGGCGTTCCAAATGTATACCCCCATCGCTTCCGTCACACCTTTGCCATCCAGTATTTACGGAACGGGGGTGACGTCTTTACCCTACAGCGCCTTCTGGGGCACAGCTCCCTGGACATGGTGCGGCGCTATCTCCATATCGTCCGTTCAGACCTGGAAACAGCCCACCGCACCGCCAGTCCGGTAGACAGGTGGAGGCTTTAGGCCTTGATAGGCTGACGTCCTTACGCCTCTTCATCTGCCTGTGGCGGACTTAAAACCTTCCGCACTTCTCTCACAATCCGTTGGTAAAGGTTGGGGGGCAACTCTCTCAGCACTTCTTCATGCACAGGAAGCGGCTCAAACTCATCACCCTCTTTCTCTGCGAGGTTCCACTTCAAAATGACGCGACGTAGCCATGCAATCTCAGCGTCTGGATGCGGTCCCCCTGGCTGTGCTGGAGCGCGTGTATCAACGATAAGCATGATGGTCTCACCCTCATAATCAAATGCGATTTCCTTACGACGTTTCTTCTTGAATTTTTCCACATCTACCCATGTCCACTGTTTCTTCGGCATACGTCACCTCCTAATACTCCGTATAAAGCGTGAGCACATCTCCGTTTACCAGAGCCCCTCCATCCACGGCCCAGGTCGGAAATACCAACCAGGCCGTCGTACCGTCAGGGCGTGTGATGCTCACTTTTGCCACCTGGGCCATGTCCGCGATGGTCATCACGGGAGCATCGTAGGTATAGGTTTCATTTCGGACTTCCTCCAACAGCGTGTCCGCGGCGTCATAAAGTCGCAGCCTGCACCCAGCGGGGATACCGCGCCAAATGCCGTTTGCCGCGAGTTCTATCTGAAACTCGCGAAGGTAGGCATTGGCCGCAAATGAACTCATATCCAGCCAGAAGTCACGCAGCATCTGCGGTGTGGACAACGTGAGTGTCCGCGTGGTCAAGGCGTTACTTGGGAAAGAAAGTGTTCCCAGGGTCGTCCACGCTCCGAACGTTCCAGCGCGGGCTTTCACATACACGTAGCCCGTGTCGCCACCCGTGACGTGGTCATACCGGACGGTCACGCTGACGGACTTCACCGGAATTTGCCCTGTGGCTCGGAAGTAGGCCTCTTCATGCGCTCCCAGGCCCGTCCCCGTATCTCCATCCATCAGTACTGCGGGGTTCCACCCACTGGGATTGTCCGGCGGGAACAAAGTGCGCATCTCGCTCCACGACTGCCACCCCGCGCTCGCACCCGTTCCCGGAAAGGCGCGAGCCAGCCGCCACGAGCCGTTTCCGGGGTACAGCGTTTTCACAGCGCTATATCCTGCTGGTTCTTCTTGTACTGGTGTTACGAAGTCCCACGCTTTTTGGTTTCCATACCGTGTCCAGCCAGCCGTGTTGGGCGTGTACTGATAGATGCGTACATATCCTTCGCCTCCCCAAAGCACCTGAATCTTTGCCATGCCGTACACAGGGTTGCTGTCTGGTCGGATGATGCGTATCCCACGTATTGTCCAGTAGGAGGGATTGGACTCGTCCTCGCGCCAGTACCGGACCCGTGCCCACTCGCGCAAAACAGCGCCGAGAGGGTGGTACTGTGCTCCATACATCCAGCCAGCGAACAAGCGTAGATACTCGTGATTAGTACTAACTATTTCAAACCACCCAACTCTGCGCGTATTCCCCTCCGCGATGGTGACCCACCCGGCGGGTATGGTGGCGTCCAAATCTACATATCCATTCCACCCCTCCATCTGGTATCCATGCCTCCCATCCACCATATCCACATTGCTCCCCTGCCCGTGCCCCAGGGCCAGGGCATCTCGCAACACCTGCTGGTTTTGCCTGATGTACGTATTATGCTGCGCCGCCGTCCACATATCTCCCGTGGTAACAATAGGTAAAGGCTGCCAGTCATTCAAAGGCATCGCTCACCTCTCCTGGGGAAAATTCACCGGCCGCCACAGGCCGCCCACTTTGGCATTGCCACACGAGCAACAGAAAAACACTGGCTCGTTCGGGTCCACCACCTCGGCCCCGCCGCATTCGCACATAGCCACCCAACGCTTTCCAACTGCATCCCATACCGCTTCTACTTCGTCATCCGCGAACTCCGGCCGCGGACGGAACCCCGCCGCCAGTGCCATACGGGTGAAGACCTCACGCATGGTCTGCACCTGCATCCGCTTTTTCAACGTCTCTGGTGTGGCCCACATTTCGCTCCCCTTCAGAACCCGAACCGACTGGTCTCCCCGATACGCGTCGGGAAAATCCAGTAGATATTCGAAAAACTGAAATGCGGATGCAACGTCCAGGTCGTTTCCACCATCTGCCCCGTCCGCACCGTCCAGCGATGCTCAATGTGCACCACGCGAAAGCGTCCAGTAATGCTCCCAATGTTCACGTCCAGGACGTCTCCCACGTCCACGCCAAATTGCAGGGCTGGACGGTTCTTCAGCCGCACCCGCACCAGGGATTGTTCGGGCTTCGGCGTCCCATACCACCACGCGAAGTGGTCGGCGAAGTCTTTCGCCACGTAAATGTCCTGGAGCCACTTGTTGTCCACAACCAAAAGTCGCTCGCCATACACCGCCTTGGCCGCCGCGTTCTCTTTGACCCGGTCCACATACCCTTTCATGTCTACACCCGTGCCGTAGATGTCCACCTTCTGGAGATAGCCCCGCTGCGTGCCCGTGTTCTCGATATTCAGTTTCACCCGCGTGGGCGAAAGCACCGTCGCCGTCACGTTGAATTGCCCTGTCAGGTCGGCCCCGGTTCCATCTTCGTTTTCTGAGGCCTGCCAGGTAAGGCTGGAAATGCTGTCAATATACACGTCCAGCACGTCAATGAACATTTCTTCGGTACTGCTTCCCTCCACCCGCACTGGAGCCTGAAATGTGCTCAGTAGCCCGCTCACATCACGCGGCTGGTAAGCCCGCACCCTTGCCACCGTACGAATTGAATCCCACGGCAAGGGTAGACGAATACCCCGCAGGATGTCGCCTGCACTCACCGCAGCCGTGCTGGGAATGTTCGCCTGGCGGTTTCGGAACCGTATGATGCCATCCGCGCGCAAATCCAGAAAGCCATACTCGGCCTCGGCCAGTTCGTGCAGGGCCAACCGTGCCGATTTCCCGTCCACCCACCAGGCCCGGATGGTGTTCAAACCAAGGTCGATGTCCCTGTCCACAGCAGACCATCCCGCTTCGTCCAGCACCATGTGCAGGGCCTGGTCTGTGGTGAGATTTCGCTGCATGGGCACGTACACTTCTTTTTGCAGAAAAATCCATGCATCGCTGAAGTCAATACGAGCCTTCGGAACATTGCCCTCTTCATAATGAACCTCCCGAATCTGCCCCACTACCACAGGCTTCTCCCCCGTCCCATCGTCCACAGTGACTTTCAGCCGTTTCTGTGGGAGCACGTGCGGGTAGAGGGGGCTGGCGCTGTTCCAGGGGTCATAGCGCCGCTCCAAATCGCGGAGCAAGATAGTGCCCTGCCCTACAGCAGGCGGCTCAAAACCTTTCCCGTCCTGTTTTACCATATGCTGCCGCCCCCGCTTCACGCTGAACCCGAACATGTTCCCCCCTTCGTCCGCTTCGTACACGCCGTCCCCGTCCCAGTCCACATACATGTGCCACGTGAGCGTCATCACACCACCCCTGCTTCACGCGCCCGAATCCAACGCTCGAACAGCGGGAAAAGCACCCGCTCGGCTTCGGTTTCATCACCCAAGGAAATGGTGGGCTGATAGTGGAAGTGATAGTGGGCCACTTTTCCTCCGCCGATTTCCACACCTACGCCCGGGATGTCCGGCCCGGCCAGCGTCGCGCCGATTTCCACCGAGGGCAGCGGCACGTGCTTCACGAATTCCAGCCCTTTCACGAAGCCCTGGATACTGGCCTGCCCCACCTTCATGAACTCGCGGCTGGGGGATTTGATGCCCAACACGCTTTTGGCCGCATCAAGAGCGGAGCGGGCCAGCCCAGCAAAATAGTCCAACAAAGCCGAGGCCATTTGCTTTGCGCCATCTATGATGCCCTGAATGATGTTCTTCCCCACACTAATCCAGTCGGTACCTAAAACGATGCTTTTGACTCTGTTTACCGTTTCCCAAAACAGAGCCGAAACCTTTTCACGAAAATCCATCACATGTTCCACTACCCGCGCCACGAAATTCAAGAAAATTTCCACCACTTTGGCCCTGAACGAACGCCAGCGTGCCACTACCGTAGTCACCAGTCGCACGATAGTGGATACAACGCGGCTGTAAAGTTCTGTCGCTTTCGTAATAACGAGGGAGACAATGTAATTCCACATCACAGAAAGCAAAGTCCATAGCATGACTACTGTATTCCATGCTCGCTTCAGAGTGCCAATCAACCATTGCCACGCCTGCCCCGCATAGTATTTGACGATGAATAGCAACTGCTGGGCCGCGACCACAGCCGTGTTGAACCCGTTGAGCAGCGCGGCCACAAATTTTGAAATTGGCTCCCTCATCCCCAGCCAGTTGTTCTTCCACGCAAAATACAATGCAGTGATAATTCCAATGATGGCAAGAATAATCCATCCCACCGGACCAACGGCGGCCAAGACTCCCGCAATGGCTGTTTTCACAGCAGCAAACCCCGCGCCAATCTTCCCAAGCAGCGCTGAAACTGCGCCGAACTTGCCCAAAAAGCCCGCAATAGCCGCACCCCACGAAATCAGTTGTCCCACCACTGTAAGAACCGGCCCCAGCGCTGCTGCCAGCGCGCCCACTTTCACAATAGCCTTTCGCGTCTCCGGCGACAGCGCCTTGAACCATCGCACCCAGTCGCGAATAAGCAAAAGCAGGTCTTTCACCACAGGCAGCAGGTCGCGCCCCACTTCGGCCATCAGGTCCCGCACTTCAGCCTGCAGGATACGGGTGCTGTTAGCCACACTATCCTGCGTGCGGGCCAGGTCACCCATCATGTACGCACCCTGCTCCATGATGATGGCGTACCGCGCCATCACCTTTTGCGCATCCGTCAGTTGCGGCACCTTGCCTTCCAGCACTTTCGCGATTTTCTGTTCGATTTCCTTCACCTTGAGCAGGGCACGCTGGGCCTGCTCGCTGTCCTGTCCATAGCGCTTAACAGCCTCCTGCGCTTCCTTCATGGCGTCGGCCAGTTGGAATTTGAGTTTGGCCAGTTTCACCGTGTCCACTTGGGCCTGCACCAGGCCCATATCCAGCGCTTTCAATTTCACCGCCGTCTCGGAAAGCAGGATTCCCACCGTGCGCAGGGGTTCGGTTTCGCCTACCAGCCCCGCGCGTAGTTTGTAGAGGGCCTGGTCGACCGGAATGTTATGAATGCTGGCCATGTCCGCGGCCAGTTGCAGTAGTTGTGGGCTGAGTTTCGCGGCTTCCTCCCGCGTCAGCCCCGCAACCTGTAAAAGTTGGCCGAAATTGGCCGCAGCATCGTACGCTGCATCTCGTGCCATCGCTAAACGCTGCGGTGCATCGGCCAGCATTCGCTCCAGTTCATCTGCTGCATCACCGAACACCACGCGCAATTTGTTTGTGGCCTCTTCCAAATCGCTGGCCGCCTGTACGGCCTTCCATGCCATGCCCATCATGGGCACGGTCACGCCTGCAGTGAGGGCCAGTCCCGCTTTCCGCATGGACTGGCCCACTTTTTCCACGTGCCCCTTTAGGCCCTGAATTTCCTTCAGGGCCTTCGATGTCGAGGCCACAATTTCGATGACAGCACGCCCGATAACCGGCATTCCTACTCCTCACTGTTTCCAGAAAACATCGAAGCCCACTTCAGCGCCGAAAGGATACGCCCTGGTGTGGGCCGGGGACGGGGTGGCCGGAACAGCATGAAGTCCTGGGGCTTGTACTTCTTCTTTCCAAACATCGTTGCCAGAACGCTTGCCACCATTCCCGCTCGCCAGTCAGCGGCGAATTCCCCGAAGGGCCGCACCCGGAAAAAAGCCTCCCAGTCGGCCATCTGCTCGGCCGTGAGCAGGTCATCCAATATGTCCGGGTGCGGCACACCCAAAGCCAGGGCGAGTTCAAAGCGCATCAGCCAGCGCCAGTCCCGCCGGAATCGCTCTTCCCTTTTCCCTGCTCCTCTCCCATGCCGCTCAGGCTCCGCACAGCATCGGCAATCTGCGCAATCACCTGAGCATCCACCTGCTCCAGCGCCTGCAGGTCTTTCGGGTTGCGCGGGTCGAACAAGTTTTCGCCTTTCTCATCCACCAGCCCGAAAGCCGCCAGTAGCACGTTCAGCCGCCGAAGCCCCTCACGGCGCACGTGCACCTGACCCGTCTCCGGGTCCAGTTCCATGATGGTGCTTTCCACCTCGCCCCGCTCGCGCGCCGTGAGGCCCCGGACGTACACCACGCCCAGGCCTTCGATTTCGACTTTCTCCACCTTCGGGCGCAAAGCCAGCAGGTCGTCACGGCTCAACACCTTCATCGTCTTCCTCCTTTAAGCCGTGCTGACCTCAGTAACAGGCCCGGTCACCTTCAGCGTCACATCCGCTGTGAGCACGCCCTTCACCTCGGCCTTGGGCTTGAAACCGGTCACGATAGCCGAGAACTGCAAGGCCTTGTTTGCCCAGGCCGGGTCAGGAAACACGATGCGGAACTGATGCGCATTCAGGCTCTTCAGCATCCCCGGCCAGGACAGTGTACCATCCCAGGCGTGCTGGGCATCGCTGGGACGGTAACGAATCTCGAAGGATACCTCACCACCCTCAATGACCGTGCCCACGTATTCCGTCCAGCCATCCGGGCTGTCGTGAGCGGTAGTCTCTTCGGTTTCTACCTCAATTTCTGGGCCTTCAATGTCGCCAATATTGCCCATCTTCACCCACGTAGTGCTTGTGTCATCGTAGACATAGATTTCGGTCTCGCGTGCACGAATTCCAGCCATTTCAAACCTCCTGATAGACGAATTGAATTCGAGTCATAACAAAATAACGTCCGGTCAGGTCTTTCGCGTGCTCCATACCCAGAAGCACGCCACCGCGCAACCAGCCTGCGCCGCCTACCTGAATATCCTGAATGCCCTGCACCAATTGGTTGGCTTTCTGTAGAGCCGTCTGCAGTCGCTTGTGCCATACATAAAACGTCACGTGCAGCACGCCGTATTGGCCCGGGTCATCCTGAGCCGTTATGGGAGTTTCGTCCACCTCGTAAACAACACCGTAGTCGTGCCCCTCGGCCAGCACGTTCGGCATGACCGGCCATCCGGTGACTGTCTCCGACCAGGTCATTAGTGCCTTGAGCACTTCTGGACGAATCATTTGAAAAAGCCCCAAAACAGACGGTTGAACAGCGCCTGCAGCGCTTGACCTCGCTCCTTCAACGTCACCATCAGGAAAGGCCGCGGTTTCATCTTGCGCGTACCCTTTTCCAGGTAGATGGCATACTTCGCATGGGCCGCAACCTGCCCTATCACGTCATCGCCTTCCCGTTTTACGTTGAAGGCGGCAATGCTCGTGCGAAGGAACCCCGTATCCACCGCGGGCGCTTCTCCCGGCGCACTGGCCTGGTGAATGCGTTTCCCGCGGCGATAGATGCGCCCCGAACGTTTCCCGGTCAACTTTACTTTGATGTAGCCCTCCAAGGCCAGAATGACCTGATTCATGGCCTTTCGGGCCGCACGCCAGATGCGCTGCGGCGCCTCTTTGCTGGGGTCAATCTCCCATCGCAGGTTCATACCCACACCCTCTGCACCTTTACGCGCCAGTGTCCAGGGCGGTGTACAGGCTCGCCGATGACCACCCAGCGGCCCAGGTTTTGCCCTTGAGCGTCGGTCACTTCCATCTCGGTGCCCGGCTTCAATTCGAAATCTGCCAGTACATAGGCCCAGCGCCAATCAGTGTTGTCTTCTACTCGGCCATGCACCTCGGTTGGGTGCGGTATGCTGGCCAGATACACAGGCACGTCGTAGTAGGTAGCCCAGTTTTCCGCAGGCTGGCCCACGTCATCGCGTACCAACCCATCCGGCACGTACACTGTGGCCTTGTGCCTCAGTTTTTTGATGGCCCAGTTGAACTGGGCCGCGATGTCACGCCACGGCATCCCCACGGCTCAGCACTCCTGTGTCCACAGCGCTCCATGACCGCGCCCGGTATTGCGCGGCCAGAACTAACATCCGCTCGGCCCGCTTTCCCGCCTCGAACCGGTCGCCACCCAAAGAGAAATCAACCTCCCGCGCGATTTCTGTGGCCCACTGTTCCAGCAGATCCGCCGCCGCGCCGTACACGTCGTACCGCTTCCCGTGGATGAACAGGGGCGGCTGCCGGGAAGCGGTGAACTCGAAAACCCCTGTGAGCCAGTTCACCGTATCCGGCACCACTGCCGCGCCTGCTGCGTCGGTGATTTCCGCATCGGACTCCCAGAAACCTCGGTAAGACGTGAAGCGGTGGTATTCCACCGTGCCCCCAATGATGCGGGGAACCGCAGTGAGCTCCTCCCGGCTCACCTCCTCCCGGTACAGGTCCAGGGCCTCCTGAACGTCATCGTCGGTGAACTGAGCCCCGGATGTGTCCCCAATGAGCCGGCGCACGTAGGCAATCAGGTGGGCCATGCTACTTCGCGTCGCCATCCTTGGCCTTCCGCTTGCGCTTGGGTTTCTGGCCCTCCTCCCGGACTGCCTTGGGGTCCAGCACGACCACGAACCCCTGGGCCAGAAGCTCCGGGAGGCGGGCACGGTCTACCCAGACCTCGTGCCCACCCGGATTGCGCACCTTCACGGGGTCATGGATGACCATTGCCCACCTCCCCTACCTTTACGACAGCACCTGCAGGCCGAACTCATTGCGCATCACTGCCACGCCGTACAGCACGTCCAGGGTCACCTGTACGCCCAGATAATTGGGGTTGTAGGCGTACAGAACCCGCAACACCAGCCCGCTCTCCGGGTCCCGAATGGCGGCCGCCTTCGCACCCGTGCCCGCAGGCGGATCGGGCAGACGCCGCATGGCCAGGATGAAGGCCTCCTTATGGAAGGCCAGGTTGTACGTTGTGTTGGGCGTACCCGTCACCACGGGAACGAGCTGGCTCACCCAGATATCAAAGCCGTACACCCGCCCCAGGTTGGCCTCGCTGACGGCCTGGCTCCGGGAGAAGGCGAAGTATTCCTTGAGTTCGGGATCGGCCAGCACCGCAATCTCGTCCTTGGTGCTGATGACCATCGCCCGGTCGTTGAAAGGCACTTTGTTGTCGTTCAGCGCCTTGCGGGCCTGCCGAATGGTCGCGGCGCCGATATCGGTCCCCGCGGTACCCACGCTTCCGGTGAGGGACGCATACAGGGCGAACAGGTCGTTTTCAATGGCCTCGACCAGAGCGATGGCCGCGTTGCGCACGTACCGGTCCATCACGTCCTGATTTGTCTGCGCCCGCACCACGTCCTCCACCAGGAAGGACACCTCTTTGTGTTTGTTCAGCGCCACCTGCACGCTCCCACCACCCGCAGGCGCCTGCAAGGTCACGGGCGCATCCGCAGCCTTGTCCTGAGCGGTGAAGGTACCGGGGTAAGGAATGTGCAACACGTCGCCCGTGTTGAAGGCCGCCACGTCGGTATCCTTGGTCACCAGTCGGGCCAGCACAATCTGGTTTCGCATGATTTCCAGGGCCCGGTTCGCCCAAATTTCGGGAATGAACTGCGCGGCATTCGTGGTCGTGATATTCGCCATCGCTTTCCTCCTCTATTTCCGGGTTTCAGGTCTCCAGGTCGTCAATGATGCGACCCTCTTGCATGGCCCGCAGGATTTCCTCCCGGTGGGCCTGCCAGAAGGCCGGGTCGCGAAGCTGCGACCGGCGGAAGACCAGGTTTTGCTTCTGTGGGTTCATGGCGCTGGTCGTTCCACCCTGCCCCGCCAGAAAGGGCCACTTCTGCAGCAGCGCATCCAGAACCTCGCCCACGTTCTTCGGCTTTCCGGTCTCCTCGTCCCATTCCACCTCGGTCGGGTCGAGGAGGCGCCAGGCCAGTTCCGGGTCCAGCCCCTTCTGCGCCGCCAGGGTGGCCACTTCACTACGGAGCAGCGCTTCGGTGTACCGCTCTTCGGCCTCCAGGGCCTTGGCCTCCAGCTCGGCCAGTCTGGCCTCCAGGGCTTCTCGTTCCTGCTGGGAGAGGTTGCGCATCTCCTCTATGGCCTGCTGGAGCTCCTTGATGCGTTTGCGCCGCTCGGCGTTTTCCTGGCGGAGTTTGCGCACATACTCCTCGCTGAAAAATTTTTCCTCGCCCTCCGCGGACTGCTGACCGCCGACTGCCGACTGCCGTTTCCGGCCTTCGCCCTCCTGGGGCTTGGCCTGGGGCTCCTGGCCCGTTGCTGTCGGCTGCTGGCTATCGGCTGACGGCTGCGTATTGGGCTCCTGGCCCTGCTCTTGCGGCACCTGGCCGCGAGTTTCCTCAGCCATGATGACTCCTCCTATATACGGGCTATGCGCTTGATGGACTCCGGGGGTTCCATCTTCAAGGCCTGCCGATATAGACGAATGAGAGCCCGGGCCGCTTTGCGTTTTTGCTCACGGGGTGCTTTCACCCCACCCCGGGCCCCGGCCAGCGCAGCCGCGGCGGCAATGATGCCGTTGCGGTTAAGCGTGCCGTCCGGCTCCCGGACGGGCAGCTTGCACTGCGCCTTGGCCGTGGGCTTGCCCTTGTGTAGATGAATCAGACAGGCCCGATGCCACTGTTCCAGGGTGTAGTCGCTCTCCTTGAAACGGCTCCAGGGTTTCGTGCTCACCTTTACCGCCATCGCAACCACCCCTTAAACGCCGAACGCCCGACCCGACCCCCGAAGGGGCCGAGCCGGGCGTAACTCCGGCTGTTCCGCTATGCTATCCTCGGCAGGCTTCGTGGAGGGACTGCCACCCCCTCATCTCTTGTAATGCCCGGTACGGGTCACCCCGCACCCTGGCGCATGGTAGGCAGATTATCTCCACCTCACGAAGCCCGCCGTTGTCGGTCGTTTATAGTATAGCACAACTGTAGTACAACAACAGCATTTTTGTGGCATTCAGGGCCAAATTTTCAGACCTGCCTCCCTGCTACGATGCACTTCCCTAAGCCGCGCAATCCGAACCGTGATAATGGAATGTTTGAATCTGGCCGCCTTTTCCTGTACAACCACAGTCAGTCTCAAATAATGCTCAGCATCAATGCGTTTATAGAAGTTGAAGATTTGAGGGTCTTTTCGGTTCCTATGCACTTCATCCGGTTTGCGAATCACTTTAGGAAATAACGCTTCCCACTTGGCCACTTCCGGGTGACGCTCAAGGTAGTGCAAACGACGCTTCGCTGTAAGGACAACCGTCCGATTTCCTTCAATTTGGACCCCAATCCTTCGCAAGATAGCATCTGGAATTGTCTCGACTGGCACAATGCGATCCTGCTCCAACAGGGTCTCACGGTTTTTCCATAAACGCGCCAGAATATCCTTTTGGCTTCGCGTCACGTACATACCTCCCCATCGCTCACTGTCGCGAAACGCCAAGAAGTCATCTAACTTTACCACACCTTCCCGAAACCATTCTGCCCCTCGCTTCCCCAAAATCGCCTCCTGCACCTCCAGCGGCTGCCTCCGCAGCCACGCCTCTCCCGACTCAATCCCGTAATCCACTCCCGGTATCGCCGGCACCATCGTGCAGCGGCAGTTGGGATGCCCTCGCTGAGGCTCGTCCACTTTGAATCGCTTCCCGTGCAGGGCCAGACACGCCGGGCACGTGCGGCGGTCCCGGGCCGAAAGCCAAATCCACTCCCGAATGCCAGCCTTGGCATACCGTCGCCGCGTTCCCTCCCGGTAGGCCCGCAGCATCTCGGTGCGGGCGATGGTCATGGCCCGGGCCAGGGAAAGCCCCACGCCCTTCTGCGCTGCGTACCGGGCCACTTGGGACGGAGACCATCCCGCGGCCAGCCCGGCCAGCAGGGCTTGCCTGAGCTGTTGCATCGCCTCCGGCGTCACCGTCCGGGCGAAATGCTCGGCCAGGGGCGTTCCATTGGCCAGCAGCCCAACCATTTCCTGGAAGGCCTCATGGGGAAAACCGAAGAAGGAGACGTCCAGCCCCATCGCCCGCAACTGCTCCCCCGCGCCCTCCCAGGCCATCTGGAGCGCATCGTACTGAGCCTTCTCCGTCTCCCGTGCAGCCACTCCTGCCAGCCGCTCCATCTCGGCCTCAATCTGCGCCAGCAAGGCCTTATACCGCTGCGCTCGCACCAGATGCCAGGGCGAGACCTCGCCCTCCAGCTCCTGAATCTCCTTGAGCAGCGCTACAAGTTCCCCCTTCATCCAGCGGTAGACCTCGCCGTACTGCTGTAGCAGCAGGTCGCGGGCCTCCTTCTCCCGCCGTTGCAAGGCCCGCCGCCAGCGTCGGGCGCACTGCTCCAGCGTGTCTTCCGGGCGGCACAGGGACATGGGCTACGCTCCCCGGTCGAAAGCCTTGAGCAGCGCCTCCGCCGTATCCTGTGAGGCCAGTTCCTGTTTCTCCCGTTCCAGGGCCGGGTCGTAGCCCAGGGAGCGCAGGATGGTGTCCTGGGAGACGCCCAGTTGCAGGTCCAGCATGGCCACTTCCCTCTGCGCCTTCGGGTCCGCAGGCAGAAGTTCGGGCCACACCACCTTCACCCGCACATCCTCATACCGGGCATGGCCTCCCACCACCAGCAGGCGGCGGTTAATCTCCTCCAGCAGATACCCGTACGTCTGTCGCTTCACCGCGGTCTTGTCGAGCAAGGGCCCATACAACACCTTCAGGGCCACGCCGCTCACCTGGCCGCTGCCCTCCACCCGGCCCAGGGCGATTTCGGGCACCTGGGTCAGTTCGTGCATGGCCCGCTTCAATTCCCGGTACAGGTCCAGCGCGCCCTGAAAGTCGGCCCTGGGCGCAATGGCTTCCACCTTCGCACCCTGGGGCAGGTTGGTCATCTCATCCGGCCCTACACGGATGCGCACTCCATGAGGCACGCCATACCCAAAAAGCTTCGGATGCGCATGGTACCGGAGAATCTTCATCAAGTTCGAAACCACGAAGTTCAGCTTCTCCTGGAGCCGGATGAGGTCGTCCGTCACATCCGGCATCCCCCAGTAAGAATTCGGCAGCGGCAGGTTCTGGCAGTCTACCACAGGTGGAAAGGCCCAGGGCCAGGTCTCCCGACCCACCTCCTGCCACACGGGTGAATCCGGAATGCTCCGCTCGTCGATGATGACCCATCCCGCACCCTCCCGCGCTATGCGTTGCCGCACCAGCACCACCTTCCCGTCCGGCGTGCGGGAGGGGTAGCGAATCTCGTACCCCTCCACCTGGTCGATGTCGTCCTCCCGCAACTTCACCGCCACCGTTTCCGGGTCCAGCACCACCAGCCGCGGGTACCCGTTCCCCGTCCGCTGAATCTTCACGAACGCGTGCCCCGCAATGGCCCCGTTCAAAGCCAGTTTCTGCAGCAAGAGCATCTTCCGGTTGCGCGCCCAGGTTTCCTCCAGCCAGGCCTCGGCCTCCGTCTCCCGCAGTTCGTCCAGTTCGAAGTCCACCCCCTTGCCGAAGAGGAAAAACACGCCCTTGTCCACCAGCAGCCGGATGAAGTTCACAAAGGTGTTGTCGTCCGGCTCGCCGGGGCGCACCTTCAGGCTGGGTTTGTAACGTCCGAAGTAGGCCAGCCAGGCCCGCTGGATTTGGGCCAGGTGCTCCTGCTGGCCCACCTCAATGATGTTCCACAGGCTCTCGCTCAGGATGCGGGGTTGCACAGGCACGTTTCACCTCCTACCAGATGCCGCGAATCGTGGTCACCTGTCCTTCGGCCAGCATCTGCAGGGTCGTGGTCAGAGCGTCCACCTGGTCATCGTGCTCCCCAAGAGGGAAAGAGAGCAATTCGTCCACCAGCTCCCGTGTCCAGGGCCGTTGAAGGATAACGAACCGTCCGGCCTGGGCCCGGCTGGCCAGGGGTAGCGCCCGGGCCATCTTGTCTCCTCGCGGATACACCGGGTACAGGGCCAGCCCGGCCAGGGCGGGTTCCCGCATCAACGTTTGCCAGATGCCTTTCTGCACCCCCACGGCCTCAATGGCCTGGGAAACCTGCGGTCCGTCCCGTAGAGCCGTCTCCCGGATGGTGCGCACCACCGTGGGCCAGTCCCAGCGCCCCCGCACCAGGTCCAGCACCCACAACACGCCCTCCCTGTCCACGCCCACCTTCGCGCCCACGGTGTAATCTCCCTCGTCCGGCGTAATGGCAATGTCCCAGCCCCGCACCAGGACAGTAAACGTGTCTTCCGGCGGTGGAGCGTCCGCAAAGCGCAGCCATTCCCGCTTGAAGAAGGCCCCTTCCACATCCACGAACTCGGCCTCGAATTCCTGCCGGAAGAACAGGGGCGGGTACGTGCGCCGGGCTTCCTCAATTTCACCGGGAGGGAGAAAGGGGTTCTCCTCCGAGCGCATGTGCGATAAGTACCAGTCGGGGTCGCCCTCGTGGTCCTTCCACAGGTGGTAGAAAAAGTTCTTGCCTTTAGGTGTGGAGATGAAAATCACCCGGCCCCGGTAATCGGTCAGGGCCGGACGCAGGGCCTGCCAGACCTCCTCCCACCTCCGAATCAGTGCCGACTCATCGATCACGGCCAGATGCACGCCTTCGCTTCGGACGCTATCCGGGTTCTTGACTGAAAGTACCTGCACCCAGCCGTCCCTGGGAAAGGTCATGATGCGGTCCTGCTCGTTGCTTTGAATTAATCCGGGTACCCGTTCGGTGAGGCGGCGCACCAGGGCTTTCAGGTCCCGCCAGGCGGTATTGGAGTACTTGTACTCCGGCACCAACCAGAAGACCTTTTTCCCCTGCAGGGCCTCGCCGAAGGCAATCATGCTGGCCAGTTTCGTTTTCCCGCTTCGTCGCCCCCATCGGAGGATGAAATACCGCCACTTCCCGCTCAGGTATGCCGAGAGCACCTGGCGCTGGCGCTCATGCATCTTCGGCAGGCTCACCTGAATCCGTCGCGTCTTGCTCGTCTGCATCATCCGTCACGCCCCAATCCAGCACGATTTCCAGGTCCTCGGCGATTTGCATTCGCATCTGGGGGCTCCACTTCTCCGGCCAGCGCCGTTCCAAAATCCACATGGCCCCCCTGGCCCCGCCCTGGACGACGACTCGTTCTACCAGAGCCTGCTCTGCCTGGGCCTCGGCCTCTTCAATGGACCGCAAAAACTCCACCAGGATACCCCGCCGCACACCGGCCTCCCGGGCGGCCTCGGCCTCCCGCTTCCAGCGGTAGAACGTGGTGGGGTTAATGCCTGCCAGCCGGGCCGCGGTGTCATAGGGCAACCCGCGGGCAATTTCTTTCGCCAACCGCTTAATGAGTTTCTTGGTCAGTTTCCGCCGTCGCCCCATTGCCCGAAAAACCACGTTAACAGCCACAAGAGCAATACCAACGCTGCAAGTAAGCCTATGTATAGCAACCAATCATTCATTGCGCCGCTCCAGTAAAGACGAAATGCGCTGGTCGTGACGCCGCACCTCTTCCCGCACCTCTCGCATCTCCTGCGTGACGCTTTCCAGCGCCGCCACCAGCGCTTCCCGCTCGGCCTTGATGAATTCGCGCCACAAATTTTCCTGTCGGGCCAGGTGCTCATAAAAACGCTGCTGCTGCATCAGCATGAAGTACGCAAAAACCCCTACAACAGGGAGTTGGGCTACAATGCTAAGCCAGATCTCATTCATGCCATCCTCTCCGCGAACTGCAGGCTAATCCACCGCTCCTCACCAATGCGCCCCCAGGGCGAATACCGATCGGTCATGGCCGTTTCGTCCACGTACACCACATCACCCCGGCGCAGCTGACCCACACGAGAGAAGTTCACGCCCGGGCCGCTACGCACGTTCAGCCGCCAGGCGGTCACACGGTACTGCTTCCCTTCGGGGGCAGGTTTTGCGTCATAGCCCAACACAAATCGCACCAGCTGCGGCCATCCGCCCCGGAAGTAGTTCATGTCCAGCCGCCGCGACTGTACCCCCCACTCGTAGGGCCGGATAGTAGCCACCTGGTATTGCCAGAACACCCAGGCTCCCCACCCTGGGGGCAATGTGGGCCGGAGCACGTTGTAATGGGCCACCCAAAGCGGCCAGGTTTTCGGCGGAAGGCCCAATCTGCGGGCAAACCCGGGCGAAGTGTAAAGGATGGGCGTCCGTCCAAGACCCTCTTCCACCACGTCCATGAACGCCTGTACCTCCGCCCAGGTCACCGGATCCATCTCCAGGTCCAGCACTGGCGGCAACTCGCCCGGGTCGCCCGCCCCTTCCAGCGCCGCAAGAAAATGCCGGGCCTGCGCCTCTGCATCCAGCCCCGCGTGCCAGAAGTGGTACGCTCCACGTACCACACGCCCCCGTGATTCGGCCCAGTTCCGTTGAAATTGCGGGTCCACGTAGCCCGTCCCCTGGGTGGCCTTGATGAAAGCGAAAGAGACCCGGTTTGCCAGCACCGTCCAATCAATCTCCCCCTGCCACTTACTGACGTCCACGCCGAAAAGCCATCCCATACCTATCCCTCCGCGGGCGGGAATCGCTTCGTGAGGAAGTCATAGAGACCCGAAGCCGCCAGCCCCACCGCCAGCCCGAACATGCCCGCCTGGTACAGAGAGGCGTAATCCTGGGGCACGCCGTTCTGGGCCACATAGTGAGCCACGCCCAGCACCACACCCAGCACCATGCTGAGCCCGGTCAGGACCCGGCCCTTCACCCCGAACTTCTTGACGAACTCTACTAAGCCGAACACGATGGCGAGAAAGTTGATGGACTGCCCAAAGAAATCCAACATGGTTCACCTCCTGTTCCGCACCCCGCCTTTTGCCTTAAACGCCGACGCCCGACATCCCACCCCAAAAGTGGGGCGAGATGCCGGGCGTAACTCCGGCGTTCCGCAAAAAATGCGGAGGTGCTGAGATGTCGTTTGTATTATACCGCGCTCACTCGGGCCCGTCGAACCAAAATCCTGCGCCGAGAACTCTCCCAAAACCAGGGGTGCTTACAGAAGTGACACCACCCCTCACCGCGAAACAAAATGGCTCCTCCCACGGAGAGGGCCGTGAGGATGCGCTCCTTGCCCTCGTCATCCACCCGAATTTCCACCATGTGCCCCACGTAAAGCCGGCACTGGGGGCAAAAGGCCACGCCCATCTCGCGGAGCAGGTTGGTCTGGATTTCGTTCATCTTGACCTTCCTGGACTTCTACGGAGATTGTGAACATTCACCGTTCCCAGCCTACCTATGAGGGATTGAAACCCCATCACGCACCTCCCCATCAGGTTGGATTATCTCCCATCAGGTTGGGTTATCTCCGCTGGTCCTCCAGGTCATCGATGTGCACCGTCACAAAACCCTCCTTCCGCGCCTGAAATCTGCTCGCCAGGTAATCCCCAAGCACCTTTGGCGGCTTATTGCTCGCCACCACGGTGACCAACCCCAAGTGCTTCCCACCCTCATAGCGTCGGTTGAAAATCTCGAACACATTGGCCCGGGCAAATTCCGTGCCCGCATTCGCCTTTTCCGGCTCATCCACCGCCAGCACAGGCAGCCGAATCAAGCGCCGCCGCACCTCCACCACCGAAGTACCCCGATCCGAAATCGCATCCCGCATTTCATCCAGCATTTCCAGCATGGTCATAAAGCGAGCCTCCCGGCGCTGCACCTCCCGCCACACGAAAGCCCGAAGCAGGAAGGTCTTGCCCACGCCAGGCGGCCCCCACAGCCACACTCCGCCGCCGGTTTCCGCCACCCGCTCCAGTGCACGCATGACCAGTTCCTGCTTCCGGCTCCGCGGCGTAATGCTTTCCCAGTCCGGCGGCGCCCAGTCCAATCCGGCCTCGTCCAGTAAAACCGCCAACCGCTCCGGGTTGTTAGGGCACCAAATCGGCTCCCCGTCAGGAGTGACCAGCCACCCCACCCCGTGACAAATCTCGCACCCGGGGACACAATCCCCCTGGTCCTCTGGGGCCTGTATGGCTTGCTTTTCTGTCTTTTCCGGCTCCAAAGCACCCTCCTGAGCCGTTTTCTCAAGCACATCTGCCAGTTTCTGAGTCATGCCCTGCCCTCCTGCTGCAGTTGCTGTGCTAGCCACTCGGAATCATCCGGCGCGTCCTCGACAGCCTGCTCGGGCGGCCCGGTACCGTTGCGCCGCCAGGGTGGGTCGGTGCCGTACCCCTCGGCCTTCCAGCGCCGGAGGATGGCCTGCACATAGCGCAGGTTGCGCTTGCCGTTGGCCAGCGCCTCCCGCATGGCGGCCAGAACCCATTGCGCCCCATGCTCCGCGATTTCGGCCTGAAGACTCTCGGCCAGTATGGGTGTCAGGGGGCCAAAATCACTCTCCCAGGCACGAAAAACCTCGGCTTCGGGAGGCCCCTGCGGTGGGGGAGCCCCTTTTTCGTCTCCGGAGACAAAATTATCCTCCGGTTGAGAAGCCGCAGCCCGCGTATTAACACCTGCTGCTTCTCTCTCTGTATCTTTTTCTTCTTCTGTATCTTCTTCTATAGGCGTGACACCATCGTGACCGGACCGTGACTCCTGCGTGACATCGCCGTGACCGGGGCGTGACGCTGGCGTGACACCACCGTGACGGGAGCGTGACCGGCGCTTCCGCTCCGCCGCTTGCTCCCGTTCAATGCGGGCCTGCTCTTCCTCGTACAGCAGAACCTGAACACCATCCTCATTCCATGCCACCAGACCCGCTTCGACCAGGGCCTGCAAATGCCCCTCCAGCGCGTCGTCAGGCAGACGCAACACCCAGGCGATTTCCCGAAGGGTCATACCGATGAAACCGTCACCACTCCGGGCCGCCAGCGCGTAGAGTTTGAAGAACACCGCCTGGGTCTCTAAAGGGAGCAGGCCCAGCCGTGGATTGTCCAGGACGGTCTCTGTGTGCATCTTGAACCACTTCATGAACGCTCCTCCTCCACCCGCATCGTTCCCATCAAAAGATACGGCATCCCGTGGTGGTTCCCGTACACCTTCACGATGTAGGCATGATGTAGGCATAAGGAGGCGCGGGCTCCCGGTACACCGACAAAACGCGGGTATCGCATTCATGAAAACCAGATACTCCGCCACCCGCCGGGCACACGGGCACCTGCGCCTCCTTTCCACAGCCTGGGCAGGTCACCACGCGCATCTCTACCCCTCCAAAATCGGTTCAGCCGCCGCATCTTCCAGAGGCAGATCCTGCTGCCCCTCTTCGCGCATGGCCTGGGCATAAGCCATGTTGGCTTCCACCCGGGCCGGGCCCGTGACCTCGTACCGGCCCTCTTCGTTCTTCTGAATGTTCAGCCAGTCCATCAGCGCCTTGAGCGTGTGGTCACCCAACTCCTTCGTGCTGGGTTTGCCGAAGAGCCACTGCAACAGCACCCGCCGCTGCTCCTCGCCGCCCAGTACATCCTCCAGGGCCTGCACCAGAAGGCCCACAGCGCCGTTTCGATTGTTGAACCGAAAGTCCTGATAATACAACGCGGCCGCCTGCTCCCGGAGCCACGCCCGCAGCGCCTCCGGAGACATGGGCCGCTCTGGAGCCTGTACGGGTTCTGCAGACTGAACGGGATCCGCTTTCGGTTCCGGCCCCAGGCGTGGTTCGGGCTGCTTCCCGTTTTCGGTCAGGTCCTGACGGGGCGCAGACGCTTCCCCCTGCTCCAGCCAGGCCCGCAGTTCCCGGCCAAAGTCTTCGTCGATGACCCGCACCACGTCCTGGTACTTCCCCGTGCGATCCTTGATGAACTCCGTTTCGTGGGTGGGATGTACCAGCCCCACCAGGTCGAACTCATACTCCACGCCCCGCCGCTGCTCCGGAGCCAATCCCACGCGAACGGGACGCACCCGTCCGTTTTTGTCCTGCTGCACCGTCCACTCCGTGCGGGAGCGCATCGTGGCGATAACGTGGCCCGGGTATTGCAGCAACGTCTGTACCAGCTTCTTTTGCTTCGGCGTACCCTCCGACCATGCCGCCCACGTGTTGCCGCCGAAGCGGGTCCGGGCCAGGGTTTCCACTTCCTCTAAAAGTTCGCTCCATGCATGGGTCAGGGAGTCAATGATGACCACCGCATACCCGGCCTTTCGGGCTTCCTGCAGGGCCCGGACCACTTCGTCCACCGAACCCCGCTCCAGCACGGCCACGTCGAAGGCGAATCGGTCGGCGTAGAGCTCGCTGGAGCCCATCTCGGTATCAATGACCGCGATTTTCTCGCCCTCTCGGGCCAGACCCGTTGCCAGCCGCAGGGCCGAGAACGTCTTCCCGCTGCCCGCCGGCCCGAAAAGGGCCAGGCGCAACTTACGACGCGCTTTCGTGGCTTTCCGAAACATCCCAGCACCTCCTCACACTTCAAGTTTCAAGGTGACGTAAGGCTCACCCGGTATGGCAAAACGGTGAAAGTGGCCCGGGCTCCGGACACTTTCACCGTTTTGCCCAATTTCAGCACCTTGACCTTGATTTCCTCCTCCAGCCGTCGGGCTTCCAGCATTAGATCCCGCCAGCGCTCAATCTTGCGCTGCAATTCGAATTCGTTACTCTCAATGTGTGCCATCGTTTTCCCTCCTCAACAAAGCAGATGGGCAAACCTTCGGTCGGCCTCCAGGATCAACCGTCCTACAAACTGGGCCACCAGAGGTACTACGGCATTTCCGAGCGTTCGCACTCTGTCCACCCGATGGGGAACCCCATAAGCCACTCGACCCACTCCGGGTTCAATGGCCCAGGGGTTATCTCTTTCAATGCTGGCGAGCCATTCCTGGATGGTGGCTGGCGGTATATCCTCCCACCATGCGCATCGGAAGCCCTGGGGGTCGGATACATTCGTGCTACCCCGGCCAGAGTCAACGTCACCCCGCGGCTCCCATCCGCCCTGCGGTAATACTGGTACGCCCTCCCCGTGCTGTCCTGAGCCGTTGGTGTAGGCAACAATGAATAACCGTTCTCTGATGTGGGGCGCCCCAAAGGCCGCAGCCGGAAGAGTAAACGCCCCGACGGTGTAACCCAAGTCTTCCAAATCATCGGCCACCTTATCCAGGTAGGTATTGATGATTCCAGGCACGTTTTCAGCAAGTACCCAACGGGGTCTGATGCCTGCAATAATGCGGCGCATTTCCGGCCAGAGGTTACGAGGATCGTTCTCGCCCCTTCTTTTCCCTGCCACACTGAAAGGCTGGCAAGGAAAGCCTCCGACCACAGCGTCTGCTGATGGAAGTTCTTCAATGCGCACATGCCGAATGTCCTCCCACTTGGGCACGTGTGGCCAGTGTCGTTGCAACACGCAAAGTGCGTATGGATCGTTCTCTACCTGAGCCACGCATCGCCATCCTGCGCGTTCCAGCCCGAGATCAAGACCACCAATGCCGGAGAAAAGACTGATGAACTTCATGGCTTTCTCCCTAACGCCCGTTTGTAACCGCCTCAAACAGCGTCGGCTGTCCGAACTTTTCCAGCATGGCCCGCCGCATGGCCCTTTCAATCTCCTGCAGGTCCCGGTACCGGGGCCGGACTTCCCGCTCCAGGAATTCCAGCACCTCATCCCGGTTCTTGGCCATCCAGTACCCGCCTCCCACACCTCCGGTCGAGCAGATGAGCCATCCCCGTTTCCGAAGCGCGTTGATGGCGGCCCTGACCTGCCGCTCGGAGTACACCTCCTCCCGCCCCAGCACCGCAACCCGCATGTTCACTTCGTTCACCAGCCG
Organism: Anaerolineales bacterium; assembly: GCA_026996855.1. Classification (GTDB taxonomy): domain Bacteria; phylum Chloroflexota; class Anaerolineae; order Anaerolineales; family DRMV01; genus S139-71. Next base: position 9,338 of record JALWJZ010000052.1, on the reverse strand, counting down.
GCTTCGGGGAATGGCTTTCTCCCGGCCCACGTGTCCTTGCAACACCTGCCCCACCAGCCACATCAGCGTTTCGTCCACCCGCTCCCATTCCTTCGTGGGGTCCACCCAACCCTTAGCCATCTTTCCCCTCCTTCGCCGCGGTCAAAATCCGGATGATGCGATGCAACACGTCCACCAACACGGCCATCACCCGCATGATGCCCGCCGGGTCCTGCACCCGGCCTTCCAGAACGGGTTCGGCTTCACGCAACCCCCGCCGGGCCTGGGCGATGGCTTCCTGCCGGGCCCATTCCGCATAATGCGGCCACTTCTTCCGTCGGCGCTCAATCCGTTGCGGCATGTCCATGCTCCCGCACTACGGCGCGCGCCCGACGCACCTCCGGCATTCCCAACGCTCGGCGCCATCGTATCCGGTCCATCGCGCGCGCCAGAATCAGACCGAAAAGGGTCCCGAATAGGAACCAAATCGGGATTTCACGGGAGAAGAACGTACCCTTTCGCATGGCCCGCACCTTTCCAGCCTCATAACGCCACCCGCGGGAAGTTCCGGTGCAACTCGTTGTCGATGACCAGGTGAATGGGTCCCGCGGGTTCCAGCTCCTCCAGCCGCACGGTGAAGATGCCGTTCCCATGCACCGCGCTCACCGTCGCCTCGTCCCCGTACACCTCCATCACCAGCACCAGCATCGGATGCGCATCCACCCCGCGCGGCTTCCAGTACATCACCTCGTCCATCGCCAACGGAACGGTGTATACTGTGGATGCCTTCATCTCAGCACCTCTCGTATGGGGGCAGGGAAGAGGTGTACCCCTGCCCCCAGAGTTTTCCGTTACTGCACCACCCGCACCCGTCCGTTCTCGTGCGCCGCCAGAGGCGCTGCGAACTCGTCTTCCTCCACGAACGCGGCCAACAGGCCCACCAGGGCGTAGGCAATGGCCTCCAGGGCCTGCTCTGCGCTTTGGTCGGCCTCCCAGGCCGCGTTCGCCGCACGCTGTAACCACTCCCGGGCCGTCGCCCGCACCCACTTCCGCCGTGCTTCCTCCCACCGTCGTTCCTCCTCGGCCCGGCGTCGAGCCTCTTCTTCTTTCTCCCGCCGTTGTGCTTCTTCCATCGCCCGCTTCTCTTCCTCGGCCTTCCAGCGCCGGGCCAGGTCCACCGCCTTCTGAATCAGGACCGCGTCCAGGTCTTTCACCTCTTGCCAGTAAGCACCGTCGCGGTGCTGTAAGACCCACTCGTATTCCTCCCCCTCGCGCCAGGCCCGCAGGTCATCCCCCCACGGCGTGTGAAAGACCACACCTGCCACGTAGCCCTCTTCGTCGAAAGGCGTCTCCCACGCAAAGCGCGCCACGGAGAACCCCGCCAGCTCCGGCCACTTCGCCAGTACCTCCTGCAATGCCCGCTCCTCCGCCGCGCGGCGCTTCTCCATCTCTTGGCGCCGCTGTTGCGCCTTCTGCCGCATTTCCTCCGCGAATTCCTCCCAGCGCGCCACCAGCCGCTCCACCATGCGCTCCTGCATCCCCTCCGGCGCCCGGCTCAGGGTTTCCTTCAGGTAGGGGACCATCTCCAGTTCCTGCCGTACACGGTCCATCTGCATCCCGGCCTCCTCGGCCTCCCGGACCGCCTCCCGCACGCGGTCCACCGCAGCATCCAGTCGGGCAAAAAGGTGTTCCTTCATCCCAGCACCTCCTTTTCGGAATGGTTGGTTTGCGCTTCCTCATACCGCTTTCGGGCCAAAAGCAGCGCCTGACCTGCATCTTCCAGTCCGTGTCCGGCGAATCGCCAGCGTTTACGAAGACCGTCCCAGCGCCCCACCTGCACCACGATCCGATCGTTTACCTGTTTCAGCCGCAGAGGCGCTAAGCCCACGCCTACCAGCCAGCCGAGCTCTTCGTTCACCTCCAAAGCGCCACCCTCCACCAGACGTTGCAGCTCAGGCATGGTCTCCGCGGCCAGGCGAACCATCTCCAGCACCGCCCTGCGCCGCATTGCCCGCCGCTTCTCCTCCGCTTCCTTCAGCACCTGCTCCACCAAAGGATGCAATTCCGCCATCTCGCACCTCCTCATTGTGGAAAGTGCGGGCCGGGGCATCCCCGTTCCTGCCGGACGCCCCGGCCCTATCCCCGTCATGAGCCGCCTCATGCCCCTCCAGGGCTTGTGTGCCTGCTCGCTCCTGGGCAAACGTGCGGTGCCACGCCTGTTCAATGAGCCATTCCATCTGCTGCGCCATGCTCCGCCGGTAATACATGGCCAGCTGCCGCAACTTCTCCCGCCCCTCAACCGTGATTCGTACCATTGTGTACTTTCCGCTCATCTTTCCCTCCAGAGATGGCTCCCATTACTGTTGTCATTAGTTTAGCAGGGCGTCTAAGCCATGTCAATAGTAATGGCTGCAATTCCCATTGAGAAGGGTAATGGTGTCAAACTATTACAGATGACATCCAACTCTTTTCAAAAGTGGTTGCAGGAAGAACTGCACAAACGGGGATGGAGCCAAGGCGAATTGGCCCGACGGGCTTCGATTAGCCAGAGTGCTATTTCGCATGTACTCAATGGGATGCGTGCTCCCGGTCCCGATTTTTGTCGGGCGGTGGCCCGGGCCCTGGGCCTGGATGAGTGCTTCGTCTTTTGGAAGGCCGGGCTCATCCGCAAACCGCCCCAACCCCTCGACCCCGAAGCCCAAAAGGCCCTGGCCTTGTTCCGCGCCCTCCCCCCAGAAGACCGCCGCCTGGCCCTGGAATTCCTGGAGTTCCTCCAGACCAGGCACGCGGCCAAACGAGGCCGCCCTTGACCCCCCTCCAGGAGGCCTGTGTTGATGCTTTCCCTGATGGTTCAGGTTCTGGTTGGCATGCTTGGCGGCTTTGGCGCCTGGTTTTTGGCCGAAATTGTGCGCTTCTTGCTTAGGCGTCCTATCGTGCGGCTCCGCACATATATTCCCGACAACCCGAAGGAGCCACCCCTTCTGGTCGTGCAGGTTCATAACAGAAGCGAAACCCCCATCCACATGACCAAACTTGAAATCGACTTCTGTCAATCCTGTTGGAGGCTCCATCACTGGTGGTGCCGCTGCAGATCCTGTGTACCGCTTATCCCTACAGCCCTCTCTCCGGTCCACAAAGAGGTCTTTGCCCGCCCCCAGGTGCTCCTTGACCTCCATCCCATTTTGCCGGGCGAGACTGCAGAAGTCGCCTATAACCTCCCCCTGATTGAGGCGGTCATAAAGCATCATCTCGGCAATCCTCAACGGGTGTTCCTTCGGGTGCGCGTACATTTTCTGTTTTACGGTTGGCGTACCGACGCCCTGCCCCTTGTGCTGCAGCAGTCATGAGGAAGCAAGCGCCGTCAAGAGCGCAAACCCAAACATGCCACCAGCCAAGAGGAAAGCAACCGTGGGCGCGAAATACCAAATCGCCATAAACACCAGGGTGAGCACAATCCCCCCTACAACCAGGGTGCCAACGACCTCGCCCGCAGAGAGTGCGCCACAATAGGGGCTACAAGACGCAATGAGAAATCCAGCCGTGCTCGTAACCGAGAAAAAGAGGAAGAACAGAAAAACCTCTAAAACAGTCATTTTTTCACCTCCTTCACCAAATCCCCTCATGAGGGTCCTTTTTCAAAAAGGCCTGCAGCCGTTCCGTCGGCTCAAGGCCAAGCCACAGAGTCATTTCGTCCTCCTTTGTAGCCTCCTGGCGCATCACTACGATGCGGAAGAGCTCTCCCAAAAGGCCGCCTTCAAGCGCCTGTTCAAGTAACCGCACGGCCCGCTGCAGGGAGCCTTCGTCCACCTTCAGTACCAACTTCATTGGTTACCCTCCCTGGCAAAAACATCACGGGCCGGGCCCTGCTGACCCCCAGAGCCCGTCCCCATTGGAGGAAGGAGGTGAAGAGACGTCCGCTGACCGCGCCTCGGCCTCACCCTCATGCTCTTGGTGGTACCCCTTCATCCGCGCCCAATCCCGAATGATGAAGCGTAGCGTGCTGCTGAAATCCAAACCGTGCGCCAGTCCGAATTCCTTCACTACCCGAAAGTCCTCTGGGTACAGCGTCACGTTTCGCCGAATCAGCTTCTCCTTCATTGGTTGGCTCCGTATCCTTTTGTCAACATTAGGTTTCTCGCCAGAAACATCATACACAAAACACCACGGAGTGTCAAGGTGGAAACCAAATGATTCTCACAAGAAACAACCCTCACCTTATGATGAGTTTGATGAAAACGTCCTTTGTTCTCTGGCTGGAAGGTGAACTTCATCAAAGGGGATGGTCCCAGGCCGATTTGGCCAAGCGGGCGAGGATTAGTCGCGCCGTTGTCAGCAAGATCCTTGGTGGGCATACTCGCCCTACAGTTGAAACGCTTCTGGCCATAGCGCGTGCTCTTGAATATCCCCCTGAAGTCGTTTTTCGAAAAGCGGGCATTCTTCCTCCCAGCATGAGCGTAGACCAGGAAGAAGCCGAAATTCTTTTACACCTCTTCTCCCGTCTTTCACCAGAGGAACGCAGGGAGATTCTGGATTATCTCCGCTTCAAACTTGCCCAGAAGCGCCGGAGCCGGGAACACACCCCGGCTCCGGGCGATTAAGGGGCATGTAGAACAGGTGTTCGAGCGGGCGAAATCGCATCCAAAACCAATGTTTGGAAGGGAAGGGCGGAAGGATGACACCTACTCCAGTTCCTTCGCCTACTCCTGCGGATAGTCTTGTGGGTTTCATGTGTTGTGTGTCCTTTATTTTCCTTCTCGGTTTACTTTTGATGGCTCTGGTGGCCCAGCGTTATTACCGAAGAGCCCAAAAACTCCAGAAAGAGCTGGAGGCGCTGCGCGCTCGGAAAACTTCCCAGGACGTTTCTCACGCAACATCCACAATACCTGAGTCTCCTGAAGAGCAAGCCCTTGTTTCACACAATCCACCGCCGCAAAGCCCGCCGCCCCAAACCAAGCCCATTGGCCCGGGGCCTGTATCGTCTTCTGTCCAGCCAGATGTTGCCCAGGAATTTTCTCCACTTTACCCTGTTGTCGTGGAATTCCGACGGTCTTCGTCGGCGAACTTTGAGTTCGCCCTTGAAGAGGCTAAAAAATTCCCCACCTTCTCCCAGGAGGGCAAGGTATATCGGGTTACCCTGCATAGCCCTGAAGACCTGATTCAAGCCGTTCATTTGATTTACCTGATTGAGCGTTGGAAGGGCGCGGTCATCTATGTAGGAAATCAACGCTACTCTCCCAGAGAAATCTTTGCGTTCGTGCGATGCTACAAAGAACGCATGACCAGTTATCGCCCTGCCCTGTACTGTTTTGGGCTGGATGACCCCTCCTATTACCGCCTCAACCTATGGGGATGTCACCAAAGCGGCTTGCTGTTTCGTAGCGGGTCGAAGCTCTGGACGTATGGGCGCTGGCTCAATAAGCGGGGCGATTGGGCCTTTGATAAAGAGCGCATCCTGCACGAATTGCGTCGCGAACTATGGCCGTATCGGTATTGTCCCGCGCTGGATTGGTCCATCATTGAGCCAATCGTTCAAGCCTTTCCGGATCGGGTAAATCCGTATAGAGACCCGAACTGGCGTTTTGTGCGCTCCTGGAATGACATGGCCCCGGGCCTGCGTGTACGGGTTATCGAAAGCCGTTTTGGTGTGGAATTTGAGGATGAATTCATTGCCATTGGCGTAGAGCCAGCAACACCAGCTGCATTGCAAAAGATTCTGGCGAGAGCCCGGGTCCATTTAGACATAACGCTTCCCAAACAACTCCCCTCCTGAATCGAACGGATTTATGTTCTACAGGTACAACGGCCATTCACCATACTCAGCATACCGTCGGGCTTCACGTCAGCGTTGGATTTTCGCTTTCTTCGCAGCGCTGTACACCCTTGCTATAGGTGGGGTTGTAGCCTATCTTGCCTCATCCATATATGGAAAAATTGGAGCCGCTCTGTTGTCGCTTAGCATCCTCTTCTTGCTTTTCTATCCTTACCCCACACGCGCTGCACGCCGTGCAGGCATTATTGTGCTTTTTCTACAAACGTTGTCGCTGGGAGCGGCTTATATGGGCGGTTATGCTCGCATAACAGGGCATCCAATTGGTTTCCTCTCTTCCACTTGGCTTGAAATAGGTCCACTCATTACAACTCTCTTCGGTGTCATTCCTCTTTTTCTGCATTGAAGTCTCAAATCTCCTGCTTCTTTCTGGTGCAATCTGCATACAGAGTGGGTTCCTTACAAGGAGGGTATTGACATGCGCGTGAAATTTGGCTTACGCAAGCCATCCATCAAAAAGCGCGTTGCGGCTCGTACGTCATGGAAGCGTGCCGTACGGCACCGGGCGGGTCTCAAAGCCCCACGCGGTGCCGGGTGGGTCACCAACCCGCGCAAGGCTGCTTATAACCGTGTCTACCGCCGAACCACGCGTGGCTGCGGTGAAATTTTGGGGCTGTTTTTGCTGCTCCTCGTCGTGCTCGTTTTGGTATAGCCAACGTGGGTCCGTTTAGTCATTGCCTGGGCGTCCCTAACGGAGGTCCCCGGCCCACGAAAATCGTGGGAGGACGGCGTGCCGCGATGCGTGGACAGAGCACCGGCCTCCGGAGCCGGAGATCCGCGTTCGAGTCGCGGCGGGGGCATGGAAACTCCCGGGCCTGGTGTCCGGGAGTTTTTGTCGTAAAGGCTGTTTTTTTAGGAACGCTGGAGGTGCATCCATGACCACCCAACCGGAGGACCTGAAAGGATTGACCCTTTTGGGCCGCAAGGCCCAGCCCAGCAAAAAACTGGAAGTCTTCCCCAACCGTGCGCCCGGCCGCTACTATTTGGTCACACTGGAAACCCGAGAGTTCACCTGCGTGTGCCCGGTCACGGGGCAACCCGATTTCGCCACCCTGCGCGTGGATTACGTCCCCGACGAGAAGATTTTGGAATCCAAATCCTTCAAACTCTATTTGTGGTCCTACCGCAACGAAGGGGTCTTCCACGAGCATGTGGTCAACGTGATTCTGGATGACCTGGTCAAGGCCCTGGACCCCCATTTCATTCGAGTGAGCGGCGCTTTTCACGTGCGGGGTGGCATTGCCATCACCGTCACCGCGGAACACGTGCGCACCCCCGCGGCGCGAGAGGCCGTGAAAGACATGCTGGTGCCTCCGCGCGTGCTGCTCCCGTAACCAAACATTCAAAGGCGGGTTCTTCAAGTAGGGAAACCCTTTTCTAAGAATCGAGGAGCGACATCCGTGCGCATTCGCTGGCCCTGGTTCATCGCGGGCGGCATCTTGGCCCTGCTGATAACGATTTTTTTGGCAGCCTTGGAACCCGCTTTGGGCAAACGAGGGTTGCCACCTCTGCCCACGGCACCGCCAACCGCCACTCAGCGTCCTACCGCAACCCTCCACCCCACCAGCACACCGCGCCCCGCCGCCACGCTCCAGCCAACCCCCACACCCTGGCCCTGGAGCCAACCGCGGGTCGTGTACGACCTGGACGTCACCCTGGACTACTTCGTGCAACAAGCCCAGGTGATGCAACGGGTGTGGTTCACCAACACCGGGGAAGAAACCCTGGACCATTTGGTCTTCGTGCTGGAACCTGCCCGTTACCCCGGCGTACTCTATCTGCAAAATGTGCAAACCGGTCCTCCAGGAGGACTACGCGTTGCGTTATACGAACTGGAGCAGCATCGGCTTACCGTACATTTGCGCGAACCCCTGGCGCCCGGACAGATGGCGGAAGTGCTCTTGACTTATGTGCTCTATTTGCCCCGGCTGGAACGATATCCAGCACCGGACACATCCCACATCTTCGGATACACCTCTCGCCAGACCAACCTGGTAGACTGGTACGCCCTGCTTCCGCCCCACCATCCCGAACAGGGCTGGCTGGTCCATGCGCCCTGGTTTTACGGCGAACATCTGGTTTACCCCGTGGCGGATTACACCCTGCGGCTCACCGTACGCAACGTACCCCCGGGGCTCCAGGTGGTGAGCAACGGTGACCAAATCCCCTGTCCCGAAGCACCACCCGAAGAAGTCCTGGTCCGGTGTTATCGCCTGGAAAACGCGCGGCAACTGGTACTATCCCTCAGCCCTTATTATCGGCGGGTGGAAGCCCAAAACCCCACCGGCCCCCTGGTCGAGGGCTATTTCTTCATGGCCGAAGAGGCCTACGGCCGAGACATGGTCGCGGCTTCCCTGGAAGCCCTGGAAACCTACACGGCCCTTTTCGGGCCGTACCATCGCAAACGACTGACCCTGGTGCAGGGCGACTTCCCCGACGGCATGGAATACGACGGTCTGTTCTTCGTAAGCAGTCGTTTCTTCGACTTTTACAACGGCGACCGGGCCTCCATGCTCATCACCATCACCGTGCACGAAACCGCGCATCAATGGTGGTTTGCCCAGGTGGGCAACGACCAGGCCCTGCACCCCTGGATGGACGAGGCCCTGTGCACCTATGCCGAGGCCCTGTACTACGAGCACCAATATCCCCAGGGACTGAACTGGTGGTGGACCTACCGGGTGGATTATTACAAACCGCGCGGGCCGGTGGACGGCGACATTTACCAGTACATGGGATGGCGCCCTTATCGGGACGCCGTCTACCTGAACGGGGCCCATTTCTTGCAAGACTTGCGGGAAAGCATCGGCGATGCTGCGCTCTTCACCTTTTTGCAAACCTATCGCAAGCGCTGGCAGGGACGCATTGCCTATCCCCAAGACTTTTTCCAGACTCTGGAAGAAGCAGCCCCCCGAGAAAAATGGCTCCCTGTGGTGACCCGTTATTTCCAGAATGCACCCTGATGTGGAGGAAGAACGGCCATTTTTTGTCGGAGATGGTCAAAAAGCCGCTTCGCGAGGCTTGTCCTGCTTATGGGGCTTTGGTATAATGCCGAACGCCAGCCGACGTAGCTCAATTGGCAGAGCAGCCGCCTTGTAAGCGGCAGGTTACGGGTTCAAGTCCCGTCGTCGGCTTGGCTTGTGGTGGCAGATGGGCGGGTGCCCGAGTGGCCAAAGGGGGCGGGCTGTAAACCCGCTGGCCGTGTGCCTTCGGGGGTTCGAATCCCTCCCCGCCCACTGTGAGCCCTCATAGCTCAGGAGGTCAGAGCGCACCCTTGGTAAGGGTGAGGTCGGGGGTTCAAGTCCCCCTGGGGGCTCTTGAGGGGACCCTCCCCAGCGGGAGGGCCTTTTCTTGCCTTTTATCTTCGGATACCATTTCCGCAACCTTTACGGAGCAGGAGGGCGAACCATGAGCAAGCCGAAGTTTGAGCGGACCAAGCCCCACCTGAACGTGGGCACCATTGGTCACATCGACCACGGGAAGACCACGCTGACCGCGGCGATTACCAAGTACTGCGCTCTGCAGGGGTGGG
>JALWJZ010000051.1 GCA_026996855.1 Anaerolineales bacterium | reverse complement strand
GCCAGGCCCCGGGCCAGGTATGCCATCAGGCGGGACCCCCATGCGGAGGTACGGGTACGAGGCATCCCGGGAGTATCCTTCCGGGGCCGCGGTGCTTTCCCTTCAACGGGCTGGGGCGAAGGCATGGGGCGAGGACGCGCCGGCTTTGGGCGCGGCGGCGCTTGCGGCTGTAGCGATGGCGCGGTCTTTTGGGAAGGCGGTTGCTCTGGGCGGGGCAAAGGAGCGGCCTGGTCTTCCGGGGCGGTCGGGCTTTCGCGAGGAAGGACCAGGGGGAGGTATTTCTTCCGCACTTCGTACGCGCCCGGCTCCCACACGGCCAGCACACCGCGGCGGGGACGGGGCACCCGTTGCAACCATGCCCGCAAAGCGCTTTCCGGTTCTTGCAAAAGGCGGTGGGCGTCTTCATCCTGCCAGGGTTCCAGGTCGTCGGCAGCCAGCACGGCCAGGGGCTGGCGGAAGGCGGTTTGCGCGAATTTCAGCGAGAAGGTTTCCTGCACGCCCAGCCCCGGCCCGGCCAGTTCCGGGTCGTGCCAGCGTTGGCGTTCGGGACCAGCCGCGAGCACGTGCCAGGCGCCGGACCAACCCAGGTACAGCACCTCGCCCCGCCACACTGCCAGGAGGAAATGGCCGACCAGGGTTTCACCGCGGCGGGTCAGGCGCTCGTTGGCCCGCCGCAAACGCCGATGCAACACCTCCGCGGCCCGGCGCATGGCTGCGGTCACGGAGCCCGAAGAGGCGAAGTAGGTTTCCGCGGCCTGTTGGGTCATTTGCTCCAGCGCTCGGGGCGAAACCACGGACGGGCCATCCACCGCCAGATACAGCCACAAGGCGTCTCGCCGACGGGAGCGGGTGGCCTTTTTCGGCGCCTTGCCTACCCAAAAGCCCGGCCACACCATGGGGGCCTCTTCCCCCAAGGGCTGGGGCTGAAAGAAGAAAACGTCTAAATCCCACATGCGTCTTTTACACCTGCATTTCGACGGTCGAAGAGGCCATCACGGGTCACGCGCAGCACCCACATCCACGACGGCCGTTTATGTTGCTCCCATTATACTCGGCAGCGGCCGGCCCTTTGGGGAAGGGGAGGGACGGGCCAGGTGCTTACGCGCCTTTTCGGCCGGGCTTACCCGGCTCGGTCCATCCACGGGGAAGGTACGGGGGTCCCGGTGGTATAATGGCGAGGCTGATGCACCCCGTAAACGAGGAGATTCATTCCATGTACAAAACCCACGGTTGCGGCACGTTGCGCAAGGAGCACGTGGGGGAAGAGGTGGTGCTGGCTGGATGGGTGCACCGCCGTCGGGACCACGGAGGGGTCACCTTCATCGACCTGCGGGATGAAAGCGGTCTGGTGCAGGTGGTCGCCAGCCCGGAAATTGCGGCCCAGGCCCACGAAATGCTGGAGCCAGTGCGGGGCGAATGGGTGCTGCGGATACGCGGGCATGTGCGCCCGCGGCCGCCGGGCACGGAAAACCCCAAACTGGCCACGGGGGAAATCGAGGTGGCCGCGGAGGCGGTGGAAATCCTCAATCGGGCTAAGCCCCTTCCTTTCCCCGTGCACAAAGACGACCCCGTGGACGAGAGCCTGCGGCTCAAATATCGCTACCTGGACCTGCGCCGGAGCCGCATGAAGCGCAATTTGCGCCTGCGCCATCGGGTCATCCGCTTCATCCGGGATTTCCTGGACGCCCGGGGTTTCATCGAGGTGGAAACCCCCATCCTGTTCAAGAGCACGCCCGAAGGCGCCCGGGATTACCTGGTGCCTTCCCGCCTGTATCCCGGCCATTTCTACGCCCTTCCCCAGTCGCCTCAGCAGTTGAAGCAGTTGCTCATGGTGGCCGGCTTCGAGAAGTATTACCAGATTGCCCGCTGCTTCCGGGACGAAGACCAGCGGGGCGACCGGCAGCCCGAGTTCACCCAACTGGACCTGGAAATGGCCTTCGTGGACCGGCGGGAAGACGTGATGGACCTCATCGAGGCCCTGATGACGGAAATGGTGCGTGCGGTGGTCCCGGAAAAGCGCCTGCTTCAGACGCCCTTCCCCCGGCTGACGTATCAGGAGGCCATGGACCGCTTCGGCACCGACCGGCCCGATTTGCGCTTCGGCATGGAGTTAAAGGACGTGACCGACCTGGCCCGAGAGGTGGCCTTCAAGGTCTTCGCGCAGGTGGCGCAACGGGGCGGGCTGGTCAAAGGCCTGAACGCCAAAGGCATGGGAACCCTGAGCCGTCGGGAAATCGACGAACTGGTGAAGTTCGCCCAGCAACATGGGGCCAAAGGGCTGGCCTGGGTGGTGATAACGCCGGAGGGGGAGGTCAAATCGCCCATTGCCAAATTCTTCACGCCGGGCCAGATGGAAACCCTCCGGGAACGGCTGGAGGCCCAGCCCGGCGACCTGCTCCTCTTCGTGGCCGACGTGGACCACGACGTGACCAACGACGTGCTGGCTCGGTTGCGGGTGCACCTGGCCGACCGCCTGGGCCTGCGGGACCCCGAGGTGCTGGCCTTCGCCTGGGTGGTGGATTTTCCCTATCTCTTCTGGAACGAGGAGGAGAACCGCTGGGACCCCAGCCACCATCCTTTCACCCGTCCGCTGGACCAGGACATCCCCCTGCTGGATACCAACCCCGGCAAGGCCCGGGGCGCCCAGTACGACCTGGTGCTCAACGGTTCGGAAATCGGCGGCGGGAGTTTGCGGATTCACGAGCGGTGGTTGCAGGAAAAGGTCTTCCAACTCATCGGCATTTCCCTGGAGGAAGCCCGGGAGAAGTTCGGGCACATGCTGGAGGCCTTCGAATACGGCGCACCGCCCCACGGCGGCATCGCGCTGGGCCTGGACCGCATCGTGATGTTGCTGGCCGACGAACCCAGCATCCGAGAGGTCATTGCCTTCCCCAAGAACCAGGCGGCCCGGGACCTGATGGCCGATGCGCCCTCGCCGGTGACTGAGGAGCAACTGCGGGAGTTGCACATTCGGGTGGTGTTGCCGGAAGAGGCGAAAAGGAGCTGAGGAGAGCCGGATTCCGTTTCGCCCAGGGGCGTCGGGCGGGGTCTTCCCGGCGCCCCTTTCATTTTCGGCGTAGCCAGGCTTCGGACGCGTACTTGCTTTCCACCAGGGCCTGTACTCGCGCCCGCTCTTCTCGGGTGAGGGGTTGTTCTTCAAAGGTGATGTTCAAAGCCTGGCGGAAACCTTCCACCAGGGCGTGGGCGGCCTCTTCCCAGGAGACTTCCCGGCCCAACAGGTCGTGCAGGGTGGCCGCACGTTCCCGCAGGCGCCGTCGTGCGATTTCCCGCGCCTCTTCCGAGGGAAAGGCCAGCACGTCCAGGATACGGGTGATGTCGCCGGTGAGGGGCAGGGTGCCGTGTTGAAGCACACCCCGCAACTTCCGCGATTGGGCGCTGCCCAAAATCTTCTTCCCCGCCACGGTGATTTCGTACACCGCGGGCACGTGAAAGCACACCGGGTTCTCCCGTTCCCGCTGCCAGGCTTCCCGCTGGCGTTCCAGGCTCACGGGCAGGCCCAGCCGCTTCAAACCGGCCAGCAGGCCCTGGGCCAGGCGATAGTACGCGTCCAGCACGTCTCCCTGCACCCGGGGCTCGTGCATGGGAGCCAGCACCGCATAGGTGAGTTCGTCGGTGTGCAGGATGGCCCGCCCACCGGTTGGGCGCCGGACCACGTCCCACCCCCGGGCTCGGAGGCGGGTTTCGTCTACATCGGCAAAGGGTTGGGCAATGCCCAGGGAAAGACAGGGAGGGTCCCAGGCGTACAGACGCAGCACCGGGGGGGAGGCGCCTTCCACCACCGAGACCAACAGGGCCTCGTCCACGGCCATGTTCCAGGGGCCGGGCTGGGGTTCGGGTTCCCACACCAAACGCCAGCGGGCGGGAGGAAAGTCCATGCGGGCCGTCCTTGGTCCTCAGGGCTTGCCAAACATAGCGGTGAAATAACCGGTGCCGGTGGCGCTGTCGTAAGCATAACCCACCCCGATGTGAACCACGTCGGGGTAGAGCATGTTGTCCCGATGGCCGGGGCTGTTCATCCAGGCCTGCACCGCGGCGCTGGGCGAATTGTAACCGCCGCTTCCCATGTACAGATTTTCGCTGAGGTAGGAAAAAGTATAGCCGAAACGGGCGGCCCGGTCCCAGGGTTGGGAGCCGTCGGAACCGGTGTGGCTGAAGAAGTGGTTGCACACCATGTCCTGGGAGTGGCTGCGGGCCGCGTTGCGCAAGGCAGGATGCACTTGCAGCGCAGGCAGGCCCTGTTCGGCCCGCTTTTGGTTGATGAGGTTGACTACCTGGTCTTCGAAGCCGGCATTTCCGGGTGGTGCGCACACCTCGGA
>JALWJZ010000050.1 GCA_026996855.1 Anaerolineales bacterium | reverse complement strand
ATGGTCCAGGCGTCGTTCCACCGTGTCCAGCCGCTGCTCGGTGCGCTTCTGAGCCTCGGTCAGTTCTGCTACCGCTTGCTCCAGGCGATCCAGTCGCTGTTCGGAACGCTTCTGGGCTTCGGCCAGTTCTGCTACCTGCTGTTCCGTACGCTTCTGGGCTTCGGCCAGTTCCGCTACCTGCCGTTCCGTACGCTTCTGGGCTTCGGCCAGTGCGCGCACTTCGGCTTGGGTTGCCTGGAGGGCTTCGGCCAGTTCTTCTACCCGCTGCTCGGTGCGCTTCTGAGCCTCGGCCAGTTCCGCTACCTGCTGTTCCGTACGCTTTTGGGCCTCGGCCAGTGCGCGCACTTCGGCTTGGGTTGCCTGGAGGGCTTCGGCCAGTTCTTTCACTTGTTGCTCGGCATGTTTCTGGGCCTCGGCCAATTCCGCCACCACCTGCTCCAGGCGATCCAGCCGCTGCTCCGAGCGTTTTTGAGATTCGGCGATTTCGGCCAAAGCACGCTCAATCCGTTCCCACGGCGGCAAAGCCGCCCATGCTTCGCCCAGCAACAGGCGGCGCAGTGCATCCCGCCATTGGGGTTGCTCTTCCAGGAGCCGTAACAAATCCTCAATGGTCCGGATCTCCATGCGTCGTTACTCCCACACAGAAGTCGACTTTATTGTAGCAAAAGTTCCCTACTTATCGGAACCATTGCATCAAACCGGAGAGACCGGTGCGTTGCAATTGCTTCATCATGCGTTTCATTTGCCGGTACTGACGCAGCAGTTGGTTTACATCTTGCACCGTGGTGCCGGAACCGCGTGCAATGCGCCGTTTGCGACTGGCATTGATGATTTCCGGATGCCGGCGTTCTTCCGGCGTCATAGAATTGATGATGGCTTCCACTTTTTTGAGTTGCTGCTCCACTGTACGCGGGTCCAGTTGGCGGGATAGACGCCCGAGTTCCCCGGGGAGCATGTCCAAAATTTGGGTGATGGGGCCGAAGCGTCGAAGCATTTTGAGTTGGCTGAGGAAATCTTCCAGGGTGAATTCCCCCCGCAGCAACCGCTCGGCCTGGCGTTCGGCTTCCTCTTCGTCAATCACGGCCTGGGCTTTCTCCAGCAATCCCTGCACATCGCCCATCCCCAGGATGCGCGAAGCCAGTCGTTGGGGGTCAAAGGGTTCCAGGGCATCCAATTTTTCGCCCACACCGACGAATTTGATGGGGACACCGGTTACCGCGCGCATGGAAATGGCAGCGCCCCCGCGGGCGTCACCGTCCAATTTGGTCAAAATCAAACCAGTCAAAGGCACGGCCTGTTTGAAACCCTGGGCCACGTTCACGGCTTCCTGGCCCATCATGGCATCGGCCACCAAAAGGGTCTCGGTGGGATGTACCCGCTGTGCAATGGCCTGGGCTTCGTCCATCATGGCCTGATCCAGTTGGGAACGGCCGGCCGTATCCACCAAAACCACGCTGTACCCGCTCGCGCGCGCCTGTTCAATGGCGTGGGCCACCATATCCGGCGGCGGTACGTTGGGTTGATGAAAAACGGGGATGTTCAACTGCTTCCCCAGAGTGCGTAACTGTTCCACCGCGGCCGGCCGATAAGGATCCGCGGCCACCAGCAACACCCGATGGCCCTGGTCGCGCAGACGGCGGGCCAGCTTGGCCGCGGTGGTAGTCTTGCCCGAACCCTGCAAGCCCACCAGCATGATGACGTAAGGCTTCTCCCCTTTCAACGTCAGGTCGGCAGGCTCACCCAGGGTGTTGACCAATTCCTCGTATACGATGGTCAACACCTGCTCGGCCGGCAACAAGGCTTTGGAAACTTCGTGCCCCAATGCGCGTTCACGTACCCGTTTCAAGAAATCCCGCACGACTCTGTAATGCACGTCGGCTTCCAGAAGCGCCAGGCGCACTTCCCGCAAAACCTGGTCGATGTCCTTTTCCGTCAAACGTCCGCGGTGACGGATTTTGTCGAAAATGGCTTCCAGGCGACCGGTCAACATGTCGAACATGCGCATTCCTCCCGAAAAAGGCGTCGGCTCTTTCTCGAAAGCGATCGTTATTGGCCTGCTTGCAAATGCCCCCGAACGATAATGCGGTGTGTGTTCACCATGTAAGGGTAACACGAAATCAGCGTTACGGCGGGTTCCTGGGTGGGGGCCATCCATTCTACTTCGGTGGGTTCGACGATGTGGGACGAGGTCACGACGTAAGTGTACGTTTGAGTTTGAGTGTGAATGTAAATCGCATCCCCGGGTTGCAGTTTGTCCAGGTCGCGGAAAATTTCCCCGTAAATATCGTTGTGGGCGGAAAGCACCACGTTGCCCGGCCGGCCGGGCAGTCCGGAACCAATGTGCCAACCGACGCCTTTCTTCAGTTGCTCCCAGCCGTCCCCCAGAACGATGGGAGCATCCACGCCGATGGCCGGAATGCGAATGCGGATGGGGTGCTCCGGCGAAGGTGTGGGCAGTGAAACGGGCGCCGATACCTGCACATAGGGACGCAAATGTTCGGGGATTTCTTCCAGATTGGGTCGGGCACCGCCGGGTGCATTGGGTGGGGTGTGGCCTCCGGGCAGTACCACGGCCCTGACCCAGGGCGTTGGGGTCAGGGTGGGGAGCGTCTGGGCCGCGCGTGCTTCCCGGTTCAGTTGCTGAAGCGCCTGCACGCCTTGAACCACCACCCAAACCAAGGTCACCGCGGCGATGAATTCCAAAATCAGCAGCGCGGTGGCCATGCGACTGGGCCGGGTGGGAGTACGAGAGGTGGCCGGGCTCTTGCCAGTGGCCGGGGTTTCCCCAGCAACATACACGCGGAACGCCCGGCCCTGACGGCGAAACCGCTCCAGTCGAGCGCTTCGAGCCTCGATGGCTTTTTCTTTCAACAATTGGCGCAGGCGATGCCACTCACGCTCTTCCGGTAGCATGGGTTTTCCTTGTAACGAGGATACTCAAAGGCCCCCTCAGTATAGCAAAAGGGCCTCAGGGCGGAACCGGCGTTCTGTCCACGTAAACGTAGGGACGAATTTTCTCCAAAAGGACCGGACCGATTCCCTGCACGGCCAAGAGGTCGTCCACGGTTTGGAAGGGTCCGTGCATGGAGCGGTAGACCACAATGCGCCGGGCCAGCACCGGCCCGATGCCCGGAAGGGTTTCCAATTCTTTTTCCGTGGCCGTATTCAGGTTCAAACGGGCTTCGCGCGGGAGGGGGGTGGCGGTGGGTTCGTCTATGGGACTGGAAGAGGCTCGCGACGTCTTCGTGTCCGAAAGAGGGGGGACGTAGATGCGCTGTCCGTCCTGGAGGGGTTGGGCCAGGTTGAGGGCATGTACATCGGCCTGGGGAAGAGGGCCGCCCGCGGCTTCAATGGCATCTCGGACGCGGCTTCCTCGAGGCAGGGCATACACGCCGGGTTTCTCGACCGCGCCGGCAACGTGCACCACGAGGGGAGAAGGCGTGGCCCGAACGAGGCGAATGGGTTCCCCAAAAGGTGGACGCACCACCAGAATCAACGCGGCCACCAGGGCGGTGCTGACCAAAACCCCCACCACCACACCAAAGGCGATGTCCAGCCAGCGGGAAGGGGTTTTCTGCGAATCCCCCGTCACGGGTTCCCCTCCGTCTATACGGACTTGCTGCAGGCAACAAAAAGCCTTTTCAGGAAATTGGAAACTTTTCGCTCACTTGGGTTTGTCTGCAGGCACTTCCATTTGGACGCGTTCAGAGTGAGGGGGCGGCGTCAGTTCGGTCAGGGGCCAGGTGGGCAGGACGTCGAAATCCAGCGGGTCTTGCTGCCCGGCGAGAAAACGGTAGTGGCCTGCCGCGGCTACCATTGAAGCATTGTCGGTGCACAGGGGAAGCGGGGGAACGTACACCGGAACGGGTGAGGCTTCTTTGAGCCGCGTGCGCAATCGCTGGTTGGCGGACACCCCGCCCGTCAGCACGATGCCTTGCGCGCCATACTCCAGTGCAGCGGCCACGGTTTTTTCCACCAACATATCCACCACCGCTTCTTGAAAACTGGCGGCCAGGTCGGCCACAGGGAGGGGGTCCTGGCGAGTGCGTTTCCAGGTTTCCACCGTGCGCAGGACCGCGGTTTTCAGACCGCTGAAGGAAAAATCCCAGGTTCCGGGAAGCCGGGCTCGTGGAAAGGAGAAGGCACGCGGATTGCCGGACTGGGCGACTTTTTCGATGGCCGGACCGCCGGGGTATCCCAGCCCCAACATCCGGGCTACTTTGTCGAAGGCTTCGCCGGCCGCGTCGTCACGGGTCCCACCCAAACGACGATAGCGAAAATGCCCTTCCATCCACACCAATTCGGTATGCCCACCGGAGACGATGAGAATGACCAGGGGGAATTCGGGCAACTGAGGAGGACGCGCCCCCTCGAAATGAATCCACGCGGCGTAGATGTGGGCTTCCAGATGATGCACGCCGATGAGGGGCAACCCCGTGGCCAAGGCCAACCCTTTGGCGAAATTCACGCCCACTACCAGGGAGCCGGGCAAGCCCGGTCCCCGGGTGACGGCCAGGGCATCAATGTCTTTGAGGGAAACGTGGGCTTCCTTGAGGGCCTGTTCTACCACCGGATAAAAAGTGCGCAAATGTTGCCGCGAAGCCATCTCAGGGAAGACCCCACCGTAGCGGCTGTGCAGGTCGGCTTGGGAAGCCACCACATGGCTCAAAATGACCCGGCCATCCTCCAGCACCGAAGCCGCGGTTTCGTCACAAGAGGATTCCAACCCTAAAATGCGCAGGTGTCTTTTCCTGGACGACATTTGGTGCTCCTCGCGCTGCCCAGATGGGCTTCGATGCACATTCTCAAAAGGTTTGTACTGGAAGGCTTCGTGTCTTGGTCAGTTTTTACCCCGGTACTTCCCTTGCCGCCGGAATACCATGCCCACCCCGGGCCTGACGCACGGCCTGAAGGATGGCTTCGCTGACCACCCATGCGGCCGCGGCTTCCAGCAAAATCGGGCCGGGCCGGGGTCGGCTGCCCACGGAAAGGGCGAACACGATGTCGCCGTCAAACTGGGTATGGGCCGGGTCGATGACGCGGGCCAGGCCGTCGTGGGCCTGGGAAGCCAGCGCCCGCAACTCGGCCTTGCTCAGGGCCACATCGGTGGCCACGACGACCAACGTGGTGTTTTCCCCTGGACGGACGCGCCAGGCAAAGGAAAGCAGGTCGGGGCGGTGGCGTAACAGCCGACGGGCATTGGCGAAACGGCCGGTTTCCGGGTCGCGCACGCCGGCCACCACCGCGCCTGTCTCCAGGTCGTACACGTCGCCCAGGGCATTGACCACGGCCAACGCGGCGATTTGTGCGTCGCCTGGGAGGGCCATCCAGGCGCTGCCCAGCCCGCCTTTGGTCGCGTAACGCGGCCCCAACAATTTGCCTACGGTAGCACCGGCCCCCGCACCTACACTCCCCATCTCCACGGGGGCGTCGGTGGCCGCTTGGCATGCAGCATAGCCGGCCTCCGGGCCGGGACGCACCCGGGAGGTAACATAACTCAAGTCGTAAATCACGGCCGCGGGTACGATGGGCACCCGAGCCACGCCGGTGTCGTACCCGTATCCCCTTTCCTCCAACCATTGCACCACACCTTGCGCCGCAGCCAGGCCAAAAGCCGAACCTCCCGTCAACACCAGGGCGTGGATTTCTTGCACTGTGCGCTCCGGGTCCAGCAAGGCCAGTTCCCGGCTACCCGGGGCCATCCCGCGCACGGCCACCGAAGCCCGGACGCCCTGAGGGGCCAGAACCACCGTGCATCCTGTGCCGTGCTTTGGGTCCGTCCAGTGTCCGACCCGCAAACCGGGTAAAGCCGTCAATGTGGTGTTTTGCGTTGCCATAGGAGACCCTATGTGCCTAAAAAGGGGGTGTCAAAAAGTATACCAGTTGGTCCCGGGCAGAGGTTGGGAAACAAGCGCTCAGGTATACCCAAACGGAGGACAGGAGCCGGAAAAGCGGGGCTACTGGGGCCATTTCATACCGCGATGCCCCGCTCCCGCAGCCAGGAGCGCAGCGGCTCCTCATAGTAGGCCAGGAAACCTCCGCTCCACTCGTGAGGGGCTTCCAGGGCCAGCCAGGCCACCATGCGCCCGATTTCCTCCGGCGGGCGCAACCTTCCTTCTTCTTTGTACCGGAGGAAACGCCGGTGCCATTCCGGCGGCATGGCCCGCGCGCCCTGGGTGCGAATTTCCGTTTGCATGTCGGTATCCACCACACCGGGACGGAAGGCCACCGCGGTGACCTGGGTCTCTTCCAGAGCCAGCACCGCGGTGAACTGATTGAGGCCGGCTTTGGCCGCGCAGTACGCCCCCCATCCAGGGAAAGGCCGCACGGCCGCGCCGCTAGAGATGTTGACCACCCGGCCCCGGCGCGCTCGCAGTTCGGGCAGGGCTTCTCTGACCAGGAGCACCGGGCCGAGCAGGTTCACCCGCCAGTTTTCCAGCCAGGCTTCGGGCTCGGCCTGGGCAATGCGGGCCAGGGGCTGAATGATGCCCGCGTTGTTCACCACCGCGTCGATGCGCCCGAAGGTGGCCTGGGCCTGTTGAGCCAGGCGCCGCGCGGTGTCGGCTTCACCGATGTCGCCCACCACGATTTCCACCGTTGCGCCCTTCTGACGGGCTTCCTCGGCCACCGCGCGAAGTTGTGCCACGTTGCGGGCGTTGAGCACCAGGTCGGCTCCCAATTCGGCCAGGGCCAGAGCAATGCCCCGGCCCAACCCCCGAGACGCACCGGTGACGAGGACGACGGGCGAAGTCATGCTTCTCCATCCTCTCTTTTTGAAAAAGTTTATCTATTTTTTGAATACTCCTCTTGCGCTTCTAACAAAAGGCCGACGCGTGTTGGTGAATAACCCAAAATTAGCAGTTCAGGGTGCATTCCTCGACCTTTAGGATTGCTATTGATGAAACGCGGGGCCCGAACTTCTAAAACAGAAAAGCCCTCATACAAGGAGCGTATAAAAGGCGTATCCGCATTGGATAACATGACAAAAACACCACGACGAGCCAGAAGGCGGAACACCTCGGCCAGACGTTCCTGGTCCGTACGCGAAAAGCCGCTGGCATGGTATTGGGTGAAATTGGCCGTTCGAGAAACTGGGTCATATGGTGGATCGAAGTACACAAAATCGCCTGCCTGAGCCTCTTCAAGAACCCACTCAAAGGAACGACAGACCAACCGCACACCTTGCAAGGCCCGGGCTACTGCTCGTAAATTAGTAAAATCCTTGTAGTTTGGATGTTTATAACGTCCAAAAGGCACATTGAATTTCCCCTGTTTATTGACCCGATACAGGCCGTTGTAACCGGTTTTATTTAGATAAATCATGCGGGCGGCCCGTTCGGCCAAAGGTAATGTCCAGGGGTCCTGCTCGCGCAAGCGGTAATAAAATTCCCGACTGTACGGATATTGTTCTAACCAGCGAATGACGCTTTCCACATCCTGTTGTAGGGCCCGATAAGTGTCTATAAGTTCCTGGTTGATATCCGACAGCACTGCTTGACGAATACGTCCTTCCCTCCACAGGGCAAAAAACAATGCGCCACCTCCTACAAAAGGCTCAAAATACGTACTAAAATCGAGCGGCGCATACTTAAGCAGTACCGGCACCAATCGGGACTTCCCCCCGGCCCACTTGAGAAAAGGGCGAGGGAGAGGGCGTGAATTTCGTCTCCTCATCGCTCTAATCCAACACGAAGAACAAGCGCAGCCATTCTTCCAAATTCTCAAATTCCACCACTTTCCCAGTGGAGAGCAAATATGCTCGCATCTTTTCTGAAAAACCAGGTCCTTCAATCACCAAGAGCCCGGGAATAGGCCAGTGTTTCATATCTTCCAGCACCGCAAGAATTTTCTCCTCGGCCGTGCCCGAGGTTTTCTGGTGTTTGCATTCTACACCCAGAATTTTATCCGTACCAGGCTTTCGTAATACCAAATCAATCTCCCTACGCCGGCCCCACAAACGGTAGCCCACTTTGACCTTACGTCGCACTTCTAAACCCAGATTTGCAGCCAAACTTGCAACCCGCTCCTCCAACGAGTTGCCATGCTCTACGGCTTTCCCTCTTCCGGCCATGGAATACCCTCCAGAAACGCATGATAATCTACAACCGACTGCCAGCCGACTAAACAAGCAATGCCCAACGGCTACGCCCGCTCCCGCAACTTGCGCCACACCTTTTCCGGGGTGATGGGCAGGTCGTCGATGTCCACGCCCACCGCGTCGTAAATCGCGTTGGCCACCGCGGGCGCGACGCCGTCCATGGGAATCTCCGCCACCGCCTTCACCCCGAAGGGATGGCTGGGCTCGAAGGTCTCCACGAAGGCCACTTCCAGTTTGGGCATCTCGTGGGCCTGGAAGATGTGGTAATCCCAAAAGCCCTTCTCTCGCACCCGGCCCCGCTCGTCGAACGTCATGGCTTCGCTCACCGCGTAGCCCAGGGCCTGGGTCATGCCGCCCTCGATCTGGCCCGACGCGGTCACCGGGTTCACAATCACGCCGCTGTCCACCACCATGAGCAGCCGGTCCACCGTGACCTGGCCCGTCTCCACGTCCACGGTGACCTCCGCGAACTGCGCGGCAAAGGGCGGCGGCGCCACGGGCGACATGTACGACGCGGTGGCCATAATCTGCTCCTGGTTCTCATGGTGCAGCGCGTTCAGCGCGATTTCCTCAAAGGTCACGAAACGGCCATCGGGCGCGAGGGCCTTGCGGTCCTCCAGGTGAATCTCCTCGGCCGTCACTTCGGGACCGTCCCCGCGGGCGTTGAGCATGGCCGCGGCCCGCTCGCGAATCTGCCGGGCCACCTTCTCCGCGGCCCGCACCACCGCGCCACCACTGATGTACGTGGTGCTGCTCGCATACGCGCCCTTGTCAAAGGGCGTGAAGTCCGTATCCGAGGAGTACACGATGACGTCCTCCACGGGCACGCCCAGCACCTCCGCGGCCATCTGGGCCAGCACCGTGTCCGAACCCGTGCCCAGGTCCGTGGCGCCCACCAGCAGGTTGAAGGAGCCATCGTCGTTCATCTTGATGCTGGCCGCGCCCATGTCCAGGTAGGGGATGGCCGTACCCTGCATGACCAGGGCCACGCCAATGCCCCGGCGCAGGTGGGGCTTGCCAGGCACCCGGTGCCATTCGGGGTTGCCGAACTTCTCGTCCCAGCCGATGAGTTGCTTCCCCAGGGCCACGCATTCGGGCAGCCCGTTGGTCTCGATGATTTCCGGATGCGGCTCCCGGCCCTCGGACCACACCCGGCTGAAGGGATGCAACTCCCCGGCCCGCAGCGCGTTCTTTAAGCGGAATTCGATGGGGTCCATGCCCAGGGCCCGGGCGATTTTCTCCATGTGCCGCTCCACGGCCCAGAAGCCCTGGGGCACGCCATAGCCCCGGAACGCGCCCGAAGGCGGGGTGTTGGTGTAGACCACGTCCGCGTAGAAGCGGATGTTGGGGTTCTCCCGGTACTTGCCATCGCCCACGTAAAGGGCCATGGCTTTATGGCCGGTGTTGCCCGCCACGGTGAGCGCGTGGCATCCGTACGCGCCCGTATCGGAAATCAGGTACATGGCGTTGGCCGTGATGGTGCCGTCCTTCTTCACCCCGGTTTTCATGCGGAGAATCATAGGATGGCGGGACCGCGCGGCCAGGAACTCTTCCTTCCGGGTGTACTCGTAGTACACGGGCCGGCCCGTGGCGATGGTCAGATGCGCGGGCACGTCCTCGATGAGGACCTCCTGCTTGCCGCCGAACCCGCCGCCGATGCGGGGCTTGATGACCCGGATGCGCTTCACCGGCAGGCCCAGTACGGGCGCAAGTTGCCGGCGCACGTGGAAGGGCACCTGGGTGCTGGTGCGGATGACCAGCCGGTCGTCCTCGTCCCACCAGGTCACGGCCACGTGGGGTTCCAGAGAAGCCTGCTGCACCTTCTGCACCCGGTACTCGGCTTCGAAGATGTAATCGGCTTCCTCGAAGCCCTTTTCCACGTCGCCGATGTCGATGCGAATCTGCGCGGCCAGGTTGCGCGAGGGGTCGCTGTGGTCGAAGGGCACGTAGTCGGGTTCGTCGTGGATGATGGGCGCGCCGGGCTTCAGGGCCTCTTCGGGGTCCAGGACCGCGGGCAGTTCCTCGTATTCCACCTCGATGAGTTTCAAGGCCTGCTCCGCGATTTCCTCGGATTCCGCAGCCACCATGGCCACCCGGTCGCCCACGAAGCGCACCTTCTGGGGCAGGGAGAAACTATCCAGCGGGCCGGGGATGGGGTCGGACTGGCCCGCGGTGGAATAGGGCACCCGCGGGATGTCCTTGTAGGTCAGCACCGCGTGCACGCCGGGCAGGGATTTGGCCTTGCTCACGTCGATGCGCTTGATGCGCGCGTGGGGAACGGGGCTGTGCAGCACCTTGGCCACCAACATGCCCTTCAGGTCAATGTCCGCGGCGAACGCGGGCTTGCCCTGCACGAGTTTGACCGCGTCCACCTTGGGCTCGGGCTTGCCCACCCGGCGGAAGGTCTGCACCTGGGGCACCACCTTCATCTTGGGGAGCACGTCCACTGCAGTGGCCACGTCGCCCTCCGCGGGGGAAGGCGGTGCCAAGGGTTCCCCACCGTTCTCGGGCGGGACCTCCGTCACTTGGTGCGCCTCCAGGATGGGCGGTTGCTCGGGCAGGGCCACGTCCTCGCCCCGCATCCAGGCCGCGGCCAGGTGCACCGCTTCCACGATCTTCTTGTACCCCGTGCACCGGCACAGGATGCCGCCAATGGCCTCCCGGATTTCTTCGTCCGTGGGGTTGGGGTTGCGGTCCAGCAGGTGCTTGGCGGCCAGGACGAACGCGGGGGTGCAGTAGCCGCACTGGATGGCGCCGGTCTGCACGAAGGCCTGCTGGATGGGGTGCAGGCCCCTGGAGGGCTTCCAGCCCCGCACCGGGTGCTCGCCCAGGGCCTCGGTGGTGGTGATGGCTTTGCCCTCCACCTGGGCCGCTAAGGTTACACAGGCCAGCCGGGGCTGACCCTCCACCAGCACGGTGCAGTTGCCGCAAGAGCCGTCCTCGCAGCCGTGCTTGACGCTGTAATACCCCAGTTGGCGCAGGGCCTTGAGCAGGGTCGTCTTGGGGGAAACTTCCAGAGCGTGGGTCTCGCCGTTGACGTGCAGGGTGATGCGCATTGGGACACCTCTCCAGGCATGGGTGTGGTCAGGAGAATGAGCGAACCAGCGAGAACGTAACTTTCCGATGTTCATTGTACCAGGGAGATAGCGAAAGGAACCCTTGCCCCGCACCAAACACATTCTTTTATGCAACCCCAACGGTGGGCAAAAAGCCTGTTCGGAAAGGGGAAGAGGGAGTATCTTTGGTGCAGCGAAACATTTTCCCAAAAGAAGCCCACCACCCTGTTGCCAGGGGTGGGTTTCACCCAAAGGGCTGAGGCGTTGGTCTCGGCCTTACCCCAAACGCTTTGAGGTGGCAATGGCGCGTTCCTTTTCCTCTCGTCAGGTTTTGTGGGCGGATGCCCTGTTGCTCCTGGCCGCGGCTTTGTGGGGCTTTGGTTTCGTGGCCCAACGACTGGGTATGGAAACCCTGGGACCGTTCACCTACAACGCGTCTCGCTTTGCCCTGGGCACCCTGGCCATGCTGGCCCTGGCTCGCGTGGCCTTCGGACGGGGTACCTGGTCCAACCATATGGTCCATCGCGCGGGCTGGGTATGGGGCCTGTGGGCCGGGGTCTGGCTATTTGCCGCGGCCTCGGCGCAGCAGATTGGCCTGGTCACCACCACCGCGGGCAAAGCCGGACTCATCACCGGCCTGTACACTTTGTGGGTCTATTTGCTGGACCGGTTTCGCGGAAGGGCCTCGGGGTGGCGCCCCATTCTGGCCGTGGTACTGGCTCTGACTGGTCTGTTCATCCTTAACCGCACCGACGAACCCCTGTGGCGCTGGAACGTGGGCGATGCCTGGGTGCTGTTGGGTTCCTGGCTGTGGGCCGTGCACGTGCATTGGATCGACCGGGCCATGCAACGGGTACATCCCGCGCCTTTCGTGGTGGCCCAGTTTGGCTTTACCGCACTGGCCAGTCTTCTGGTAGCCCTGGCATGGGAGAATCCCTCCTGGCCGGCCCTTCAAAATACCTGGGGACCCATCCTGTACGGGGGATTGATTTCCGTCGCCGCAGCCTTCACTTTGCAAGCCGTTGGGCAGCGCATCGCACCGCCCACCCACGCGGCCATCTTGCTCAGTATGGAGGCTCCCTTCAGCGTACTGGGTGGCTGGCTGTTCCTCCAGGAAATGCCTCCTCCCGTGGCCCTGATAGGTGGCGGTATGATGATTGCCGCGGTATTGTTGACCATTCCCAAAGGGAAATAAGCGGATGTGCGAATGGGCGAATTTGCGGATTTACGGATGGGCAGTATCGAGTCTTCGTGTTCCGCCAACCTTCACGTTGCAAAGGCAAGGAGTACAGCCCCATGAGCACGTTATGGCTGGAAGTGACGCTGCCTTTTGAAGAGGAAGACGGGGAAGCCGCCGAAGCCGCGGCCCAGGTGCTGGCCCGTTGGAGCCAGGGACGGGTGGTGTGGAGTTACGAACAACCTCGGGTAGACGCAACCAACCGAGTGCGAGAACGGGGGCCGGTCACCGTGCGGGCGTACATCCCCGTCACCCCGGAAAACCTGGAAAGCACCCGCCGGCAGGTGGCCGAGGCCTTGTGGCACCTGCACGTCATCCGACCCATGCCCGAGCCGCGCTTTCGCGTCCTCCAGGATGAAGACTGGCTTCAGGCGTGGAAGCGTTTTTACCGTCCCATCCGCGTAGGACACCGTTTGTTGGTGCTTCCCGCGTGGATGTCATCCGACGACCCGGAACGCATTCCCATCTTCATCGAGCCGGGCACGGCCTTTGGCACGGGGATGCACCCCAGCACCCGTCTGTGTCTGGAAGCCCTGGAAACCTGGGTGCAACCCCAGCGCCCCCTGCTGGACGTGGGTTGCGGCTCCGGCATCCTGGCCATTGCCGGCGCGAAACTGGGCGCACGGCCCGCGGTGGGGGTGGATATCGAACCCGAAGCCATTGAAGAAGCCCGCAAGAACGCTGTGCGCAACCAAGTGGGCGCTGTCACTTCCTTCCTGGTGGGTTCCGTTCCCGAAATTCTGGCCGGGAAGGCACCGGTGCGTCGCGCGCCCGTGGTGGTGGCCAACATTTTCGCCGACGTCCTGGCCGACCTCCTGGGCCAGGGCCTGGCCCGATTGCTCACTCCCGACGGTGTGCTCATCCTTTCCGGCATTCTGGAAGACAAGGCCCATTTGGTGCAGCAAGCCGCGGCCCGGCAGGGACTGCGCCTCGTCCGACGTACACAAGAGGGGGAATGGGTCTGCCTCCACTACAAAATCGTCACACCATCTTCATAAAATCTCAACAACCCCTTGCTACCTTCCAGGGTGAAAGGGAAACCGATTTCGCCTCTGGAGGTGCGCTCATGAAGGACAAAGGTCGAACCATGTGGTGGGTGGCAGTCCTGGTGGGCCTGTTGGCCCTGGTCGTGGTGGCAGCCCGGCCCTACGACCCCGGCAACCCGGCAGGGACCCGGGAAGGGACGCGTCGGGGCTTTCAGGTGTGCCGGGCTTATCGGGCCGATAAACGTCAGGCCGACGCCCTGGGGGTAACCGTGGACCAACTGCGGGAAGCCCGACATCAGACGGCCCTGGAGCGCATCCAGGAAGCCCTGGACGCAGGACGCATCACCCAGGAGCAGTACGAAAACGCGGTCACCTGGTCCAAGTTCCGGTTCCGCTACCTGCACCCCGAGCAGCTGACTGCCAAGGCCCTGGGAATGAGCCTGGACGACCTGCGCCGAGCCTGCGAAGAGGGCAAGACCCTGAAAGACCTGCTGGAGGCCAAGGGCCTGGACGCCCGAGCCTTTCGTCAGGCCCTGGAAGACGCGGCGACCCAGCAGGTACTTCAGGCCCTGGAGGATGGCGTCCTGGACACTGAAGACCTGGCCCGTGTTTTGGTACGATGGCAACTGCGCGGATGGCAACGGGCTCACGGTCAACCCGGCCCAGGCCACGGCCCTGCCGGGCAACCGTAAGTCTTCCCCCTACCTGTTGGGGCAGGCTTGACTCACCCCAACAAAGACCGGAAGGACGACAAAACCGTCCTTCCGGTCTTGTTTTTCCCGTCACGGTTGGACGGGCGGCTCGGGGGTGCGCATCAGCGTCACCGGACCCAGGGTAAACCCTTCCATGCCTCGAAACACGAAAAACGTAACCCGACCGGGGCGGATGTAAATTTCGGTGTCCATCAAAGCCTTACCGTACTCCACCACCAAGCGGTAACGCCCGGCTGGCAAGTTGCCTATCGCGAAGTTTTCGTTGTACAGTGGGTCTCGGGTGATGCTCGGCCCAAAAGTATAGGTGCGCAAGCGCAGCGTGCGATATCCATGCCACAGGTCGTGGGTTTGGGGTTCCCATTCTTGGGGAATGAGGAACACCCGCCGGTTTTGCAGGAGGTAGCCCCAAGTATTGCGCACCTGGCCCACCAAAGCCCCCCAATTCACGTAAGGTGCCATCCACAGTTCCGGGTTCAGGGTTTGAAAGGGTTCCGGACGCTCTTCCTGGGCGAAACGCACTTCCAGATGCAAATGAGGGCCGGTGGCCTGACCGGTTTTGCCTACGTACCCCAGCACCTGACCCCGACGTAAGCGGTCTCCCCTGCGCACCACGGCTCGTTCCAGGTGAGCATATAGGGTATACAACCGGTATCCCTGCCATCCTCGGTCGTGGCGGAGGAGCACGTACACCCCGTAAGGGGTTCCCCCGTGGACCTGCCCCTCGGCCACGCCGCGTTCCACCCGCACCACCACCCCATCGGCCAATGCCAGAACGGGCGTACCGGCCGGCGCGGGCAAATCAATGCCCGTGTGCACACCGCCACTGGGAAGGCGAAAGCCGTAGCGGGAATCGGGCAGGGGGATGTCCGCGTGTACGGGTGGAAAGGCCCTTCCTAAAAGGAAGTGCTCCCCCAGCGTGGGTGCCCAGGGCGGGGGATACGCGGCGGGTCGGGGCCTGTGGTCGGGGTGAGGCGTGAGGTTCACCGGCCCTTCCACGGCCAGGCCGGGCCGGGGCCGAACCAGCATCAGGCCCAGTACCAGCGTGGTGAAACCCACCAGACCGCCAAACCACAATTGCCAGCGGCGTTCCTTCATGGTGTATCACCCTCCGCAGGGGCCGTGCCCGTGGGTGTGGGGGACAGGGTGGCGGTCGGCGTAAAGGTCGGGGTAGGTGTGGGCCATAGAGGTGTGGGCGTCCCCGTACCCGTGTGCACCGCGCGAAAGGCTTCGACCCAGGTCAGTCCGCTTCGATGGACGAAAACGTGGAAGCGGGCCGCGGGATAGTAATGGGGCCAGGAGGGCTGCGCGGGCAGCCGCTCCCAACCCAGGGCCTGCGCCAGGGCGGTGAAGTCTACCCAAAAACCCGAAGGCGGCGGGCTTTCCCGGCCCTGGACGAAATCCCACACCCCCTGGGTAAGGGGCCGCCCCTGGGAGCCGTCCTGGCGTTGGGCTCGCAGGTACACCCGCCAGTAGGTGGCCTCCGGGTAGGCTTCCCGCACCACGGCCATGCGGCCTTCCAGGAGTTCCTCCATGGGCAGCGCGAAGGCCCGGCCGGTGCTCATCCAGGGCTCGTCTTGGGGAAGGGGATTGCCCCATGTGGGCGGCAGGTAGAGGGTGGCCCGGGTCAGGGGGTCCCAACCCAACCGCGCCTGAACCAGTTCGCGCAACGTCGCGAAGGCTTCGTCCACGGCATCGCTCAGGTAGGGATACTCCGCTTCCACGTTGGGAACCCGAACCAAGAGCACCTGGTTTGGGGCGAGGCCTTCCATAGGCTGCACCTGGGTCGACCACAAGGGTGTGGGCGTCATCCGGGCGGCCCCGGCCAGGGCCGGCGGAAGTGGCTCGGGTAGGGCGCTGTACCCCGCGGTGAAGCCCTCCACCGCGCCCGGAAGGGGAAGCAAAGGCAGGGCCAGCGCGGCATCGGGAAAGGTGTATTGGGAAAGGTAATCCCCCTCCGGCCGGGGCACCACCACCCATAACCCGTGACCATCGGGCCGCCAACGAGGCCAGGCGCCTTCGCCCAGGGGAACGGGATCTTTTTCGGGCTGGGTGGCATCCCACACCCATACCCGGCGGATGCCGTCCCGTTCCTGGCTCCAGGCCAGGTATCGACCGTCGGGAGACCAGGCCGGCGTCCCGCTGTTTCCCGCTTCCTCCCGGCTCACCTGCAAAGCCGTATCCGCGGCATCCAGGTTCACCACGAACACTTGCGGGGAACCGGTTCGCCAGGACACGAAAGCCATCGCCCGTCCCTGGGGCGACCAGGCCGGCGCGAAATCCGGCGCGGTCGCGTGGGTGAGGCGAATGGCTTCTTGGGGCCCGGCATCCGGGCGAGAAGGGCGAATCCACACATCCAGGTTACCGTCTACCAGGGCTTCGTAAGCCAGCCATTGGCCATCGGGGGACCAGGTCGGTCCGGCTTCGTAAAGGCCCACCGGTGCCAGGGGGTACAGGTTGCCGGTGGCCAGGTCCAGCAGGGCCAGGCGCCAGGTTTCCCGCTTCAGACTCAAGGCCACCCATCGCCCCGAGGGATCCAGGGCCGGGGCACGCACCGTATCCCGCATGAGCCGCACCCAGGGCAGTTTCTGCGGGTGATAGGCGAAGAGCCGCGGGTCCGGCCCCTCCCGCAGTCCGAACAACAACAGCCCCTGCCGGGGGAACACCTCCCAGGAAAAGGGCGTTTCCAGCGCCGGAGCCAAGGGTGTGGTGACTTCCGTTGGGGTG